>NZ_VPCP01000021.1:0-39844 GCF_013418145.1 Acinetobacter sp. YH12201
CTTTTCCTGCTGGGATTCGAGATTGGATTGAATGTCTCTTAAGCTTTGCCGACAAGAAAGTTGGGACATCAATATGGCAACAAACTGATCCCAGCGGGTGGCTGATCTTAATTTTTGCCCAGAGTGGGACAGTAGTGAGCCATGTGCTTCCTTTTTTGTCATTCTTAAGAAAATGAGAGATGACTTAAAAAAATCGACTAAAAAAGTACTCAGGCCTTAAACAAAGCTCTCGCCATATTCATCTTTTGTTTGTTTTTAGGCTGAAAGAAGACGCCAATACATGCTATTGAAGTTGAGCACCGTTTTAATCTATAACCCTCTAAACCGGTATTTATTCAGGGCTAAGACTAAAAGATTTAAGAGAGACTTGCCCCTTTTGCTCAGGCTCCGTATACGGATAGCTCTTAAAATTTTGCGACAAAGAAAACCCGATTTTTCAGAGTAAAATTCCACTTTAAATTTATTCTGTATAAAAATATCTAATAAATTCATGATTAGTTAATAAATTATACAAAATGCATATTGTAAGTTAGTAAAAATAGATTATTTTTCATTCTGTTTTATGAGGTGTTGTGATTTTATACCCTAAAGGTATAAAATTTTTATAGATAAAAATACTAAATTAAACAGTATTTTATTTTTATTCATAAATATAAAAAGACTATAAATTAAATTATAACTTATTTTTTGAGAATAAAAAGTGTAGAAAATGGAGGATTTTTCCAAAATAAATTACTGTAAACTTTGTCACATTTTTACACATTTTCAGAAATAAAATGGTATTTTTTGTGATAGATCATTTAACCATTAAAATGATTTAATCGGCTTGCATAATAACAATAGATAAATATAAAAGGGATTTTCATTTAAACTTTGGCTCTCTAATTCTTTTTATAAAAAAGAGGCTCACAGAAGCGAAAAAGAATTAGAGAGTTAATATTACTTGAGAGTGAGTAGAAAACCTTAATACCAGATATTGAATTGATAAAAATGTAACCTAAAACTAAAGAAGCTAAAATACAATGCGTCTTAAAATAATTTTAATGGTCTTAATATATTAAAAAGGTGAGATTATGGCAAAAAAGTACAATAAATTTTTATCTGGATCTGCAGATTTTAATTTAGAAAATTCTCTGTATCACTGGATTACTCAAGTACATGCTCAATATATACAAAATGTTGATCATGCATTAAAGAAATATGGTTTAGATAATTCGCGCCGTCGTATCTTGCTGGCATTACAATCCAAAAATAAGGCTAGCGTATCTGATCTGTCGGAAATGTTGATTTCTAAAATGTCGACCACCACCAAAGTGGTCTATCGCTTAAAAGAAGAAGGATTAGTAAATACTTATTGTTGTGAAGATGATGCTCGAATTACCCGAGTATTATTAACAGATAAAGGACAACAAATGATTCAAAAAATTAATGATCTCAGCTTAGTCGTATTAGAACAATCTTTTGATGGCTTAACACCGCTACAAATTGAAAAAATGCTGGATAACCTGAAACATATTTTTAAAAATCTTGTCCCTTAAAATAAATTAAAGTGCATAGCTATTTAAATAAATTGCTCATGATTTTTTATTGTGAGAATAAAGAGGATTTGTTTTATATTAGAAATAATTTAATAGTTATAATTTTAATAAAAATTATGAAAGGTTATGTTTTTTTAAGGCTAATAAGGTAATTATTTTGTTAAATAAAAATTAAACTGGTTGAGGTGTGGTTGATGAAAATTTTATTTTTTAAATATTTTGATTTAAACTATCTATACTTTATTATTTAAACAGTTTTAAGTTTTATTGGGTTAAAATAAAATTATTTTTTAAGAGGGGGTAAATAAGATATAATATTGTATTCTGCATAAGTATTTTATTGTTTATCCTTTATGGGATTATAATTAAATTGGTTCTTCACATTTCTTACACTCCAACATTATTCCTAGTTTCTCTTTTCGACCTTGTTCAGTTATCACCCATGGGCGGTTTTGCCAAGGCGGATTATGTCGAACATGCTGGGTATGGCCACAGGCAAGGTCTGCAACCCAATGGTTTTCTTCATCTAAATGAAATCCAATAATCGCTTGTTGCATGAGGTACTCCTTGCCGCTTTCAAATGATTCGATACAAGCTTTATTAAAATTGAGAAAAAAGAAAGATTAAACTCCGCTATACTTTTCTCAAGTTAAAAATACATGAGCAGATCGATATGCGCGTACTTGTTGTGATGGATCCCATCGAAAATGTAAACCTGAAAAAAGATTCTTCTATGGCCATGCTGTGGGCTGCCAGCCGTCGTGGGCATGAGTTGGGTTATGCATTACAGCAAGATTTATATATCGATCAAGGTAAAGCCTTCGGTTTGATTTCACCCCTGAAAGTGTTTGAAGACTATAACCATTATTATGAATTGGGTGAAAAGAAAAAAGAATCGATTGCAGCTTATGACGTGGTGTTGATGCGTAAAGACCCACCTTTTGACATGAATTTTGTTTATACCACGTATATTCTGGAACAGGCTGAGCGTGAAGGGGCGTGGATTATTAACAAGCCGCAAAGCCTGCGTGACTGCAACGAAAAATTGTTCGCCACCCAGTTCCCTGAACTTCAAGTCCCGACTCTGGTGACCTCAAATGAAGGGCTGATCCGCGAGTTTTTGAAAGAACAGGTGGATGTGATTGTAAAACCACTGGATGGGATGGGGGGTACAGGCATTTTCCGCTTGTATCAAGATGGCATCAATATTGGATCGACTATTGAAATGCTGACCAATAACGGTACTCGGCCGATTATGGCGCAGCGTTATATTCCGGAAATTGTTGAGGGCGATAAGCGCATCCTGATGGTAAATGGTGAGCCTATACCTTACTGTTTAGCCCGTATTCCGCAAAATGGTGAAGTGCGCGGCAATCTGGCAGCCGGTGGTCTAGGTCAAGCCCGTCCCTTAACTGAAAATGATAAAGCGATTGCGGCAAAAGTAGGCCCTTATCTCAGAGAAAAAGGCCTGATTTTTGTGGGATTAGATGTAATTGGCAATTATGTGACAGAAATCAATGTTACCAGTCCAACCTGTATTCGTGAGATTGATGCACAGTTTGGCACATCTATTGCCGACGATTTATTTGCTGTTCTGGAAACAGGTTTAAAAGTAAAAGCATAAGTCTGATATTTATAAAAAAGAGTTCCTAAAATAGGAGCTCTTTTTTATTCTGTTTGATCCGTTCCTTTTCTTGCTTTTTATTTGGGGATACAAAGGGACTGGAATTTATGCATTGTTCAAAAGACAGGTCATAAAATTGCTTAAAAAATATATATTTTGCTCGATTATCAATAAAACTAGTTTAAACTTTAAAATCTGAAGAAAAAAACAATGAAACGCATGTTGAAAAAAAGTAAATAACCTTTCACGGTTATGCGTTTGTGATTACAATTGTTAGCTTAAAATCAAATTTCGTTATTCCTATTTTAGAATTGAAGAATTAGACTGTGACCGAAGCAACGCAAACAAAGCCGAAACATGTGATGATGATGGCTGCCGGAACCGGTGGGCATGTTTTTCCAGCACTTGCTGTTGCCAAAGAATTACAGCAGCAGGGAATTCAAGTGTCCTGGTTGGCAACGCCGACAGGCATGGAAAACCGCTTATTAAAAAATCACAATATTCCAATTTACCAGATTGATATTCAGGGTGTACGTGGTAATGGTGCTGTGCGTAAGTTATTGGCACCGTTTAAAATTTTAAAAGCTACTTTAAGCGCCATGCGCTATATGAAACAGCTGAAAGTCGATGCCGTAGCCGGTTTTGGCGGTTATGTGGCTGGTCCCGGTGGTTTGGCTGCCCGTGCCTTGGGCATTCCCGTGATTATTCACGAGCAAAACGCCATTGCAGGTTTTACCAATACCCAGTTATCACGTATTGCCAAAAAAGTGTGTCAGGCATTTCCCGGTACTTTTGCTGAAAGTGCAAAAATTGTGACCACAGGCAATCCGGTCCGTAAAGAAATTACTGAAATTTTAAGTCCATCCTGGCGTTACCAGGAACGTGAAAAAGCTGGTTTGCCGCTACGTGTACTGATTGTCGGTGGCTCACTTGGTGCGCAGGCATTGAATGAGCGTGTACCGGAAGCGTTAAAGCAGCTAAACGTACCATTGAATGTATATCATCAATGTGGTCAAAATCATGCCGAGGCGACTCGTGCCCGTTATGCCGATAAGCCGGCATCGTTGCAGGTTGAAGTCCAGCCCTTTATTGAAGATATGGCTAAAGCTTATGCTGATGCCGATCTGATTATTTGCCGGGCCGGTGCTTTAACCGTGACAGAAATTGCAACGGCAGGTGTGGCAGCTGTTTTTGTGCCGCTACCAAGTGCGGTCGATGATCACCAGACGGCGAATGCCAGATTTTTAGCCAAAACTGGTGCGGCAAAAATTTGTCCGCAAGCTACCTTAACCCCAGACAGTTTAAAAGAACTTTTAGTCCCGTTGATGAATCGCCAATTGTTGTCTGAAATGGCAGTCAAGGCACGTCAACAGGCTCAACCAGATGCAACCCAACACGTGGTTCGTTTAATTCAAGAATTGTAATTAGAGTAATATATGTCTCCATCTACTCCTGCTGATCAAGCAAAAAAGTTAATCAAAGTGCCTGAAATGCGCCGTATCAAACACATTCATTTTGTGGGAATCGGTGGTGCAGGGATGTGTGGCATTGCAGAAGTATTGAAAAACCAGGGCTATCGAGTGTCTGGTTCTGATATTAAGGCCTCAAAAACTACAGCTCAGCTCGAAGAAAACGGTATCAAGGTTTATATCGGCCATGCGGCTGACAATATTAAAGATGCCAATGTACTGGTTGTTTCAACGGCGATTGATCCGGAAAATCCGGAAATCAAGGCAGCGATTGAGAGTCGTATTCCAGTGGTTCGCCGTGCAGAGATGCTTGGTGAGCTGATGCGTTACCGTCACGGTATTGCTGTTGCTGGTACGCATGGTAAAACCACCACGACAAGTTTGGTGACTTGTATGCTGGCAGAAGAAAATCTTGATCCAACCTATGTGATTGGTGGTTTGCTGAACCGTACCGGTGTCAATGCGGCACTGGGTGCCAGCCGTTATATCGTGGCTGAAGCGGATGAGTCAGATGCATCATTCCTGCACTTGCAGCCTATGGCCACCATTGTGACCAACATCGATGCGGATCATATGGATACCTATGGCGGTAGCTTTGATGTCTTGAAAGATACCTTTGTCCAGTTCCTGCAAAAACTTCCATTCTACGGTCTGGCTGTGGTGTGCGGTGATGATGCCAACATCCGTGAAATCATGCCACGTATTGGTCGTCCAGTGTTGACTTATGGTTTTAATGAAGACAATGACATCCGTGCTGTCGATGTCGATCAGGACGGTATGCGTACTCACTTTACCGTGCTGCGTAAAAATCGTGAACCGCTTCGTGTGACGGTGAACCAGCCGGGTCTGCATAATGTGCTTAATGCTTTGGCAGCAATCGGTATCGCTACGGATGAAGGCGTTTCTGATGGCGCGATCTGCCGTGCATTAGAAGGCTTTAGCGGTGTAGGCCGTCGCTTCCAGGTTCAAGGTGAATTTGAGATTGAAGGTGGCAATGTTAAATTGGTGGATGACTATGGTCACCATCCTAAAGAAGTCGAAGCTACCATTAAGGCTGCACGTCAAAGTCATCCAGACCGTCGTCTGGTGATGATGTTCCAGCCGCATCGCTTTACCCGTACCCGCGACTGCTTTGATGACTTCGTCGATGTATTGTCACAAGTTGACCAATTGTTATTGCTGGAAGTGTATCCTGCAGGCGAGAAGCCGATTGTCGGGGCAGATAGTCGCAGTCTGGCGCGCAGTATCCGTTTGCGTGGTGAGGTTGAACCGATTTTGATTGATCCTGTAGATGGCAATTTACAAAATGTGATGCAAAAAGTGTTGCAGCCAAATGACTTGTTATTAACGCAAGGCGCAGGTAATGTGGGGGCGATCTCGGTTGAGCTTGCACAAAATAAATTGTATTTAAAATAATCACTTTGTGTGTTTTTGAGTGTGATCGTTCAGTTATAAAGTTTAAGGATATAAACGTGGCAAATGCTTCAAAATTCGGCAAAGTTGCCGTATTGCTTGGTGGTAAATCAGCTGAGCGCGAGGTTTCTCTAGATAGTGGTAAAGCTGTGCTTGAAGCATTGGTGCGTTCGGGTGTGAATGCCGAAGCTTTTGACCCGCAAGAGCGTAGTGTAACTGAATTGGTGAACTATGACCGTGCCTTTATTGTCTTGCATGGCCGCGGTGGTGAAGACGGTCAAATCCAGGGTACATTGGAATGGTTGAATATTCCTTATACCGGTACTGGTGTGCAAGGTTCTGCGATTGGCATGGACAAGGTGAAAACCAAGCAGGTCTGGCAAGGTTCGGAACTGCCAACGGCCCCCTATCGCATTGTGACCAAAGATTCTGATCTGGATGCCATAGTGGACAGCATTGGTCTGCCGTTTATTATCAAACCGGTACATGAAGGTTCAAGTATTGGTATGAGTAAAGTTGAACGTAAGGAAGACTTTGCCGATGCAATTGCCAAAGCCACTGAGCATGATGCCGTGGTGATGGCAGAAAAATGGATTACCGGCCGTGAATTTACTATTGTGATTTTAAATGGTCAGGCTTTGCCGATTATTCGCTTGGAACCGCCAAAAGATGTGGCATTCTATGACTATGAAGCCAAATACAACCGTAATGACGTGCAGTACGGCATTCCGTGTGGTTTAACCGAAGAAGAAGAAAAACGTCTGCAAGCTTTGTGTTTACGTGCTTTCCAGGCCGTAGGTGCAAGTGGTTGGGGCCGTATTGATGCCATGCAGGATGAACAGGGCAACTTCTGGTTACTGGAAGTGAATACTGTTCCGGGCATGACCAGTCATTCTCTAGTACCAAAGGCGGCAAAAGCTGTAGGCTATAGTTTTGATGAGTTATGTGTGGCGATTTTAGAACAGACTTTAACGGCTGCGGCTCACTAGACTATGGCTCAACTCCCTGCTTCAATGCGTCGTAAACGAGCAGCAATTACCTCTATTCATGAGAAGCCACCTACACCCAAGGAAAAGCTTGCGAATTTGGGTGGCTGGTTGTTGCTGCTGGTTGCACTTGCCGTATTGGCAGTGGGGATTTATGGTCTGTATGGTGTCATGACGGATGCCCAAGTGGCTAAACTGAGTGTGGTGGGTACCCGCTCAGAGGCTGAAAATCGCCAGGTCATGACTCATGTTGCACCTAAGGTGACAGAAAATTATTTTACCTCTGATCTGGAACAAATCCGCGATCAGGCTTTAGAGTTGTCTTGGGTGGATCGCGTGGTAGTCTCACGTGCATGGCCAAATTCAATTCGTGTACGCGTCATGCCGCATCATGCCATTGCCCGTTGGGGAACCGGACGGCTATTGAGTGACAGTGGTGATATTTTTGCAGAAGTGGTGCCGCAGAATAACCAGAAATTACCTTTACTGCATGGTCCCGCTTCTCAGTCAAAAATGATGATGCGTCGCTACAATGAAATTAACCAGTTGTTCCTGCCGGTCAACATTCGTTTAAAAGAATTATATTTAACAGAACGTATGACCTGGTTCATGCAGTTTGATTCGGGTTTGCGCATTATTGTCGATCAGGATCAGACCATGGGTAAACTTCAACGCTTAAGTCATCTGGCACAAAGTGATCTAAAACCGGTTTGGGCTAAAATTTCATCAGTAGACTTGCGTTATAGAAACGGATTGGCCATACAATGGAAGAATGCAGCACCCCCGAATATTGTAAATGGTCATTTTGTTGTAACGATTGATGACACAAGCATTGCAGATACAAGAACGGTAAAGCCATAATTGAGCGGCTTTATATAAAATAGAGGCTTAAGGCCATAAATTAACTAAACACGTAATGGTAGTAGTAGATAATGAATGAAGCTGTTCCCTCGGTTGTTGCGATTGACATTGGGACACACAAAGTTTCAGTTTTGATTGGTAAGGTACATGCGCCAGACAATATCCAAGTGATTGGGATGGCAACAGCTCGTAACCGAGGCATGAATAAAGGGAAAATTGTAAGTCTCGATAAGGTCATCACTGCAATTAAAAATGCCGTACAAGAAGCAGAAGATATGGCTGAATGCCGGGTGCATTCTGCTTGGGTTTCCATTCCAAGTGCAGAATTAAAAAGCTTTTATGCCTCAGGCCGTACTCCGATTGAAAATGGCGACCACACAATTACAACAAGCGAAGTGGTTCGTGCACTCGAATTGGCCAAAGCCAGCCATTTAACTTCAGACCATTATCTGGTGAGTGCGGTACCTTTAGGTTTTGAACTGGATGATTCTGCTGAATGGGTGCAAAATCCGATTCGCATGTCTGCACATAGCATGATCGGGCATTACCAGCTGATGATGTTGCCGATCAGCACCATGCAAAATCTGGATCGTGCATTGAAAGGGGCTAATATTGGCGTGGAGAAAATGGTGGTTTCCTGTTTGGCAACAGCTGAAGCCAGTTTGCTGAAAGATGAAAAAGAATATGGGGTATGTTTGGTCGATATCGGTGCCGGTACCACCAATATTGCCGTTTATCTGGATGGTCGTCTGGCATTGACGCATACTTTGCAGCGTGGGGGAGAGCATGTCACCCGTGATATTGCTGCGGTATTGCAAACCACCACTGAAGAAGCTGAACGGCTGAAATTGTTGTATGGCTGTGTTGACCTGAAAGTGGTTAAACCTGACCATATGATTCAATTTCAGGGCATTGATGGTCCACAGACCATTAGCCGTATTGAATTGGCAGAAATCATTATTGCGCGTTATGAAGAAATTCTGACCCAGGTTCATCAAGAATTAAAGCAGAATGGGGCAATTCATGGTCTGTATCATGGTGTAGTTCTGACGGGTGATGCTAGTCAAATTGAAGGTATGGTGAATTTGGCACGTCATATGTTGGGGGTGTCAGCGCATTTAGGCAATCCACCAGTACAAGTACATGCTGATGAACAGAATCAGGCGGCTTTGCGCCGTTCACAGTATGCCACTGCTGCCGGCTTGTTGATGTTTAGCCAAAGTGATACGCAAGATACTATTGTAGAAGCGACAGATCCTGAAAAACTGACTCTATTTAAGCGGGTCGGTCGGGCATGGTCAGCGTTAAACAATCAGTTAAAATCGATATTTTAAGTGAAATTTATTGGGAATATTGTAAGGAAGTTGTTCGTCTAACGGCTTGCACTTGACAAGCGTGTGGTTGGACAGCATCCTAAACTCAATTTTTATTAAGATCAAGGCAGTATACGGGCTTAAGTGACTGCCAATTACGAATTAGGAAATCCAAAGGTCATGGCCTCATTTGAATTTTTAGAAGATGATCAAAACGATAGCAACGGTCAAGCCCGTTTCACTGTATTTGGTGTTGGTGGTGCTGGTGGTAATGCCGTGCAACATATGCTTGAATCCGACATTCAGGGTGTAAAATTTGTTTGTGCCAATACCGACAAACAAGCTTTAGACCGTATGAATGCGCAATTCAAAATCCAGTTAGGTGAACAAAGCACGCGTGGTCTGGGTGCCGGTGCAAATCCTCAAGTGGGCCAAACCGCTGCTGAAGAAAGCCGTGAGCTGATTCGCCAGCATCTGGAGGGTACCGACATGGTATTTGTCACTGCCGGTATGGGTGGTGGTACAGGTACGGGTGCTGCGCCAGTTGTTGCTGAAATTGCCAAAGAAATGGGCATTTTAACTGTGGGTGTGGTGACGACTCCGTTTAACTTTGAAGGTAAGCGTCGTCAACAGTCGGCGGAAAAAGGCATTGAAGCTCTGGAAGCACATGTCGATTCATTAATTATTATTCCTAACCAGCGTTTGCTTAAAGTCTTCCGTGACATTTCCATGAAAGATGCTTATAAAAAGGCAGATGATGTATTGCTGAATGCAGTGCGCAGTATCTTTGATCTGGTGGTTCGTCCCGGTCATATCAACCTTGACTTCGCCGATTTGAAAACTGCCATGAGTACGCGCGGTTATGCGATGATGGGTGTGGGTTCAGGTCGTGGTGAAACACGTGCCCGTCAGGCGGCTGAACAGGCTATTCGCAGCCCACTACTGGATAACGTGACTATTATGAATGCCAAAGGCATTTTAATTAACGTCACCGGTGGTGATGATGTGACCTTCGGTGAAATTGAAGAAATTACCGATGTCGTCAACCAGATTGTCGATCTGGATGAAGGTCAGGTGTTCTACGGTACGGTCTTTGATCCAGATGCGCGTGATGAAATCAGTGTCACTGTAATTGCAACTGGCTTAACCCGTAATTCAGCGGACTCTGCAGATACGGTAAAACGTCCATCAGTACAGTCTGCAACACGTCCAGTCAATCATACGGCTCAGGCTGTTGTTGAAGATGATGATGTGCCAGCCATTCAACGTCAGCAAAATGAGGCAGGAACGGCACCTGCTCCAGCAGTCGGTTCAGCCCGTCCAACGCCAATGAGTATTCAGGATTACTTGAAAAATCAGCAACGTAAATAATGGTAAATTTATGCAGAATGCATAAATTCAACAGAAAAGGTAGTCGCAAGACTACCTTTTTATTTTTTATCAATGGCTAAATATGCTAACGTATAGCGGTTTGATGAGCAGATGATAGAAAAACATGTTGAAACAACGTACCCTACAGCGTGTCGTGAAAGCGAGCGGTATTGGTCTTCATAGTGGGCAAAAAGTCTTAATTAACTTTGTGCCGCACCATGTGGATGGGGGTATTGTATTTCGACGTATCGATTTAGATCCGCAGGTGGACATTCCAGCAGATGCCATGCTGATTCAAGAAGCATTCATGTGTTCTAATCTGGTTCAGGAAAATGCCAAAGTCGGGACCATTGAGCATGTCATGAGTGCCATTGCAGGACTGGGGATTGATAACCTGATTATTGAAGTTTCGGCTTCAGAAGTTCCGATTATGGACGGCAGTGCTGGTCCATTTATTTACCTGCTGATGCAAGGCGGATTACAAGAACAGGATGCGCCGAAAAAATTTATAAAAATTTTAAAACATGTTGAAGCATTCATTGATGATAAGCGTGCAGTATTTCATCCGCATGACGGCTTCCAGCTCAACTTTACCATTGATTTTGATCATCCTGCATTTAAAAAAGAATATCAGTCAGCAACCATCGACTTTTCTACCGAAACTTTTGTCTATGAAGTCAGTGGAGCACGTACTTTTGGTTTTATGAAAGATCTGGATTATCTAAAAGCCAATAATCTGGCCTTGGGGGCGAGTCTGGACAATGCCATTGGCGTGGATGAAACTGGTGTGGTCAATGAAGAAGGGCTTCGCTTCTCAGATGAATTTGTCCGTCACAAAATTCTGGATGCAGTCGGGGATTTATATCTCTTAGGCCATCAGATTATTGCCAAATTTGATGGGTATAAGTCCGGACATGCCTTAAATAATCAATTATTACGCAATGTTAAAAGTGATCCAAGTAATTACGAAATTGTAACATTTGATGACATTAATCAATGCCCAATTTCTTATGTAAGTGTGACATAAGTTATTGTCTTTTAATGCACACGTTATAGTATAACAAAATGAATTGTTAAGCAGTTCACATGTTTTTTTTCTTAATTCAAAGATATGCCTGTATTGGTTACTTTTTATTTCTTGCCAAACGTAGCATAGCTTGGCTAAGCTTAGGGTCGCTTACAAAGTCGGCAGCACCACGCAGTAAGTCTTGAGTATCTGGACTAAGGGATCGGGACAGAGATTGGGGTTTTAAAGGGGGTTGCGTCTGAATTCTTAATCGTACTTGCAATTTTTGTAAGTCTTTAAATTCAGGTAATTGTAACAATTGTGAGATATATTGCTTTTGAAGATAGGCAAGCTGGCTAATCATAGCTTGATTTGCACCCGTAATCGTCAAAATGCCATGTTGATAACAAACAACTTGCCATTGCTCCGGTTGGGGCAATATTGGTTGAATGAGTTTAGTAAGTTTCTGCCATGCAGCAACTTGTGTAGAGAGAAACGTAAAGTTTCCTGTTTTTAAGTGTTTTCTTGTTTGTTGAAAGATGTTAACTGGTTCCGACATACATTGTTCCTACATACTCGTGTCTTAATCTTACGCACTTCTTTTAGTGGATATCAAGGAAGAGATCACGCAAGGACATTGACTAAGAACAGTTAAAAGAGGTTTTTTATGCATACGCGACGTATTTTATTAGCGTTTTCATTGGCAGCTTCAGCCGCATCTGTGGCTTTTGCAGATTTAGTTGAATTAAATCCTAACTCTAATAATGTATCGGAAGATCGCATTGAACAATTGACTCGTACTTTGGCTCAAGGGTCTTATGCCGAGTCAAATGATATTGATCTTCCTGCTGAAACCAGAATGAATGTTCAATTGCGTGAAAAAACAATTGAATTAAACAATGAATCATTAGCTAAAAAATATGGTTCAAAGAATTCACAAACTTATTCTGGCAATGCTTACTCCTGGTTAGTATCTCATCCCCTTCCAGCCATGAAACGTGTGAGCTCAGACTTTGGTGGCCGTACCATGGGTGGCCGCGCTGAAAATCACTCTGGTCTGGATTTGTCCGCACCAAGCGGTACGCCTATTTATGCAACTGGCCCGGGTGTAGTAACCAAATCGGGTTGGGGTACGGGTTATGGCCAATACGTGGAAATTAATCACGGTAATGGCTATTTAACCCGTTATGCGCATGCATCGCGTTTAATTGCCCGTGTTGGTGATCGTGTAGAAGCTGGAGAGCACATTGCCAATGTGGGGTGTACAGGTCGTTGTACCGGTCCACATTTGCATTATGAAGTAGTGAAAGATGGACAACGCAAAAATCCATCTACTTATTTAGCAATGTTGCCATAAGACAGATGTACATATTCGTTAAAGAGTAACTCTAGGGCATTTAGAGCTTTCGAATATAATAGTATCATTCAAGATAATAGTTATTGTATAAAAAACCGCCTTTATTGGCGGTTTTTTGTTTTATTGCGTAAAGAATGGTCAATGAGTATTTATTATCTAAATAATAGTGGTATTCCGTATTCAGTTGTGGCGATAACTGATGCCCTCTAAAGTGTGATACATATAGAAACTGTAAATAAGCTTAAGGAATAGGTGAAATATGGCGTTTTATGGTGATACCGACGCGCAAGAAACCCAAGAATGGCAAGATGCATTTGACTCGGTTTTACAGCATATGGGTACAGAGCGTGCTGCATTTTTGTTAGAAAAACTCTATCAGCGCGCGATTGCCAAGCATGTTCCTATTCAGCGTCTAAATACTCCTTATCTTAATACCATTTCAGTTGAAGAAACCCCGGCCATGCCAGGTGACCAGGATATGGAACGCCGTATCCGTGCCCTGATTCGCTGGAATGCCTTGGCAATGGTGTTACGTGCCAATAAAACCGGTGATGACCTGGGTGGTCACCTGGCCAGTTTTGCATCTTCTGCAACCTTGTACGATGTTGGTTTTAACCACTTCTTCCGCGCCAATAGCGACAGCTTTGGTGGTGACATGATCTATTACCAAGGACATTGTGCACCTGGTATTTATGCGCGTTCATTCCTTGAAGGCCGTTTGACTGAAGATCAGCTCAACAATTTCCGCCGTGAAGTGGGTGGTAATGGTTTACCGAGTTATCCGCATCCGTACTTGATGCCGGATTATTGGCAGTTCCCAACCGTATCGATGGGTCTGGGTCCGATCATGTCGATCTATCAGGCGCATATTCAAAAATACTTGATGAACCGTAGCCTGATTAAAGAAGAAGACCGTAAAGTCTGGGCTTACCTCGGCGATGGTGAGATGGATGAGCCAGAAAGTACTGGTGCGATTTCACTTGCTGGCCGTGAAAAGCTGGACAACCTGGTATGGGTGGTGAACTGTAACTTACAACGTCTGGACGGTCCTGTTCGCGGTAACGGTAAAATCATTCAGGAACTTGAATCTTTATTCCGTGGTGCCGGCTGGCGCGTAATTAAAGTCGTGTGGGGTCGTCATTGGGATCCATTACTTGCCAAAGACGAATCTGGTGCTTTAAAAGCCGTGATGGAAGAAGCGGTGGATGGTGATTATCAGCGTTATCAGGTGAAAGGTGGTGCATATACCCGTGCTCACTTCTTTGGTAAATACCCAGAAGCAGAAGCATTGGTCAAAGATTTAAGTGACGAAGATATCGATAACTTAAATCGTGGTGGTCACGATCCATATAAAGTCTATGCTGCGTATGCTGAAGCAATGAAATCAACAGGTCAGCCAACAGTTATCTTGGCGAAGACCGTCAAAGGCTATGGTTTGTCTGAAGAAATTGAAGCGGTCAATAAAACCCACCAAATCAAGAAAATGCAGCTTGAATCGTTAAAGTATGTCCGCAACCGTTTCAATCTGCCATTTACCGATGAACAGCTTGAAGAAGTTCCATTTTACCGTCCAAGTGAAAACTCGCCTGAAATTAAATATATGAAGGCGCGTCGTGAAGCTTTGGGAGGGTATTTACCCGCTCGCCGTAAAGAAAGTGAATCATTGCCAATCCCTGATTTGTCTGTCTTTGATGCCGTATTAAAAGGTTCAAATGGCAAACAACAATCAACCACGATGGTCATGGTGCGTTTAATCTCGGCACTTTTAAAAGAAAAAGCAATTAAAGACCGCGTGGTTCCGATCGTACCGGATGAAGCGCGTACCTTTGGTTTAGAAGGCATGTTCCGTCAGCTCGGTATTTATGCTGCACATGGTCAGAAATATACTCCCGAAGACCAAGAACAGCTGATGAACTATCGTGAAGCCAAAGATGGCCACATGTTGCAGGAAGGGATTAACGAAGCCGGTGCAATGAGTGCATGGGCAGCCTTGGCAACCAGTTATTCAACCAATAACCTGCCGATGATTCCAATGTACATGTACTACTCGATGTTCGGTTTCCAGCGTATTGGCGATATTGCCTGGGCAGCCGGTGATGCACAGGCACAAGGTTTCTTGCTGGGTGCAACTGCGGGCCGTACCACATTGAACGGTGAAGGTTTGCAGCATCAGGATGGTCATTCGCATATTCTGGCGAATACTATTCCGAACTGTGTGTCTTATGACCCATGTTTCGGTTATGAACTTGCAGTGATCGTACACGATGGTTTGCAACGCATGTATGTCAATCAGGAACGTGTGTTCTATTACCTGACCGTCATGAACGAAAACTATGAGCATCCTGAAATGCCGCAAGGTGTGGAAGAAGGCATTAAGCGCGGTATGTATCTGCTTGAACAGGATGATAAAGCCACTGTTCAGCTGATGGGTTCCGGTGTGATTCTTCGTGAAGTGATTAAAGCAGCGAAAATCTTGCGCGATGAATACCAGATTCACTCGAACGTGTGGAGTGTCACCAGCTTTAACGAGTTGGCACGTGATGGTATGGCATGTGAAGAATACAACCGCCTGCATCCACTTGCAGAAGACAGCAAAGAATCTTGGGTGTCTCAACAGTTGCGTGAAACTGACGGTATCGTGGTTTCTGCAACAGATCATATGCGCGCATACAGCGAACAGATTCGTGCCTATCTTCCAGACAACCGTCCATTCGTAGCTTTGGGTACCGATGGTTACGGCCGTTCAGATACCCGTGGCAATTTGCGTAGTTACTTCGGTGTCGATGCCGCGCACATTGTCGTGGCAACCTTGAAGAAACTGGCCGATGAAGGTGAAGTTGATGCGCGTTTGGTGAAAGATGCCATCTCCAGCTTCGAACTTGATACTGATCGTCCAGTCGCTTGGGCACCTCAAGCACACCCTGAAATTCAGGCGGTTGCGGACTATAAAGAACAATCAGGTGAGGAGAACTAAGCATGCAAATCAAAACACCTGATATTGGGGTAGATAAAGCTACTGTTGCTGAAATTTTAGTGAAAGTGGGCGATAGCGTCGAGGTAGATGACAGCTTGGTGCTACTTGAATCGGATAAAGCCTCTGTTGAAGTGCCAAGTACTTCGGCAGGGATTGTGAAAAGTATTACGGTTGCAGTAGGCGATGTGGTTTCAGAAGGTTCGGTCCTGATTGAACTGGAAGCTGAAGACGGTTCAACCAGTGCGACTGAAGTCCAAGAAGCAGCTGCTTCACAGAAGACTTCGGAAAATACTCCGACCTCGCTGCCTAATCAGGAAATGATGCAGGAACTGGCATCCCATCAACCAGCAGCTTCTGCACCGAAGGCTCCGACTGGCAGCTCTTCAGTTGTTGAAGTACAAGTCCCTGACATTGGGGTAGAAAAAGCCCTAGTCGGCGAAATCTTGGTCCAGGTAGGCGATGAAATCGCTGTCGATCAAAGCATTGTGGTGGTGGAATCTGATAAAGCCACTGTAGAAGTGCCAAGTACCGTTTCAGGTACGGTTGAGAGCGTTGAAGTTCGGGCAGGTGACACAGTCAAAGAAGGGGTGGTTCTGCTTAAAGTGAAAACTGCATCTTCAGCTGCTGAAGCAGCACCAAGTACAGCTTCTACAACACCATCTTCTACAGAAGCGCCAAAAACAGAAACATCAGTTCAGGCACCTGTAGCCTCTGCACCAAGCGGAGACGTTGAAATTGCTGTGCCTGATCTGGGTGTAGATAAAGCTGTAGTGGCGGAAATTTTAGTTCAGATTGGGGATACGGTCGAAGCCGATCAAAGCATTATTGTGGTTGAGTCTGATAAAGCGACCGTTGAAGTACCAAGCTCATCGGCAGGGGTGATTAAAGCCATTCACGTACAAATGGGGCAAAATGTTTCACAAGGTATGGCTCTGGTAACCATCGAAGCGGAAGGGCAAGCAGCTGCTGTAGCTCAGCCAGCCAAAGTTGAAGCTGCACCTGCAGCCAAAGCAGTACCTGCTCTGGCAGCAGCGCCACAAGCGGCTACATCTGTAGAACAAGTACCCGTTCAATCGGCTGATAAGCTGAGCAAAGAGCAGAATGCTGCCAATGCCAAAGTCTATGCTGGTCCTGCGGTGCGTAAGCTGGCGCGTGAGTTGGGCGTGGTCTTGGCTGATGTGAAAGCATCTGGTCCACATGCACGCTTGATGAAAGAAGATGTTTTTGCTTATGTAAAAACACGCTTAACTGCACCTCAAGCTGCACCGGTAGCACAGACTGTAGCACAAGTTCCTGGCTTGCCTGCGTTGCCAGACTTCTCAGCATTTGGTGGTGGTGAAGTGAAAGCCATGACCCGTCTGCAACAGGTATCTGTGCCGCAATTGTCATTGAATAACTACATTCCACAGGTGACCCAGTTTGACCTGGCCGATATTACCGAACTTGAAGCATGGCGCGGTGAACTCAAAGCCAAGTTTAAACAAGACGGTATTAGCCTGACGATTCTGGCTTTTATTGCCAAAGCAGTCGCTCATCTGTTGAAGGAAGAGCCGTATTTTGCAGGCCATTTGGCAGACGATCAAAAATCGGTATTGCTGCGTAATGAAATCCATATGGGCATCGCGGTAGCAACACCAGATGGTTTGACTGTGCCGGTACTGCGTAATCCAGATCAAAAATCAATCAAGCAAATTGCAGTTGAGCTGGGTGAGCTGAGCAAGAAAGCACGTGACAAGAAATTGTCACCGAAAGACTTGCAAGGGGCGAACTTTACCATTACCAGCCTGGGTTCAATTGGCGGTACCGCATTCACACCATTGGTGAACTGGCCTCAGGTGGCGATTTTGGGTATTTCACCAGCCACCATGCAACCGGTCTGGAATGGTACAAGTTTTGATCCTAAGCTGATGCTTCCATTGTCATTGTCTTATGACCACCGTGTGATTAATGGCGCAGATGCAGCACGCTTTACCCATAAGCTGACCAAATTGTTGGCGGATATCCGTAGTCTGTTGCTCTAATTTCAGTTTAGGCTACAAAAAACCCTGCTTCGGCAGGGTTTTTTTATGAAATCTTTGGTATTGAGACATACGCAGACTCATTCTTATGATAGGGATAAGATGGTTAACACAGCCGCTTAAAATGATCTTTAATCCAATTTTTGCCATGAGTCGCAATGTTTAGCATTGTCCTGAAATGATATTTTTAAAGTCATTTGAAAATTTTTATCTTTCAGCTTAAAATGCATGCACTTCATTGGGGAGTAGCCGCTTTTTACGCAATGTAAAAAGGTGATGGTCAACATAATTGTTCCACAGAACATGGTCATCATAGCAAAGAACCAAATGATCTTTTGATCATGATTTTCTTTTTGTTGGCAAGACCTTTGATTTACCACTCTGCTCAATTTGGCTAGCAGGAGGGGTGAGTCACAGGTTTTATTATGCTAGCCAGAGAAATACATCATGCTTTCAGCCTTCCTGATTTCTTTAGCTGTTGTTGCCTTGTCTGAAATGGGTGACAAAACTCAATTGCTGGCTTTGCTGCTGGCTGCGCGTTTCCGTAAACCTGTACCAATTCTGATAGCAATTTTTCTGGCGACCGTGGTCAACCATGGTGTTTCCGCTGTACTGGGTCAATGGATTACCACTGTTCTGAGCCCGACCGTATTGTTATGGATTGTTTCTCTTGGATTTATTGGGATGGCGGCCTGGATGCTGATTCCAGATGAACTGGATGATGAAACTGAAAGCATTAATAAATGGCAAAAATATGGCGTCTTTAGTGCCACGTTTGTTTTATTCTTTCTGGCAGAAATTGGTGATAAAACCCAGATTGCTACCGTGGCACTTGCCGCGCGCTTTGACAGTATAGGCTGGGTAACATTGGGAACTACACTGGGCATTATGCTGGTCAATGCTCCTGCGGTTTTTATTGGTAACAAACTGGCAGAAAAACTACCGATTTCACTGATTCATAAAATTGGTGCAGTTGTGTTTTTAGTGATTGGTGTGGCGGCACTGGTACAACATTATTTCTTTTAAATTTGAATAGCATTAAAAAAATCCTGGCATTTTTGTCGGGATTTTTTATTGTGAAATACCACACAATTTACTGATAAATCTACCAGTATTCAGATGTTATTTTGTTGTAAATTTCCATGAATCCCTATATGTTGAGAGGAATTAAAAATTTAGTTTAAAAATGATATTTTGGGGAATGGGTATGGCGTTTGATCGCACCACATCACAGGTACTATTTGATAATGGTACGCATAAATGTATTAGTTTTACCAGTTTAGTGAAAGGTGAAGGTGTACAGGCAAACCAGTTTCTAATCTTGGATCATGAACGTGCTGCAGTGCTTGATCCAGGGGGCGACTTGACCTATGTTCCATTGACCATGGAGCTGAACAAATATACCCGTCTAACCAATCTTGATTATGTTATGGCCTCCCATCAGGACCCCGACATTATTACTTCTATGCCACGCTGGCTGGTCTATACCGAGGCCAAAATAGTAGCATCAAAATTATGGGCACGTTTCTTACCACATTTGAGCTCGGCTTTCATGAGCGACCGGATGAAAGGGAACTGGCTGGATCGTCTGGTTGAGCTGCCTGACCATGGTCAGGTGATTCCGTTGGGTGAATCGAGCATTGTTGCCGTTCCGGCACATTTTCTGCATTCGGTCGGTAATTTCCAGTTTTATGATCCGATTGCCAAAATTCTGTTTTCTGGTGATATGGGCGCATCCATGGTAGATGATGTCTCTAAACCGTTGGAAAATTTTGCTGCGCATATTCCGAAGATGAAAGGCTTTCATCAACGCTATATGTGTTGCAATAAAGTGATCCGTCTGTGGGTACAAATGGTCCGTAGCATGGATGTGGAAATGATTGTGCCACAGCATGGCACGCCATTTATTGGCAAAGAGCAGATCCATCAATTTTTGGACTGGATTGAAACCTTGGAATGCGGCACCGACCTGATGGACGAAAGCGTATTTACCTGTCCTGAATAGTTCAAGAAAATACAAAATTTTTCTTGAGTCAAAAAACAACATTTTTTATATTTTCTATCCCAAAAAAACTTTTTTGATGACGAGAATTTATAAGAAATGTTGTCTCAAGTTCCTGCACAGGATGCATGTTTAAGCTGTGGCGCATGTTGCGCCTATTTTCGGGTTTCATTTTATTGGGCAGAGGGAATTCCAATGCCCGAAAATTATACTGAACCTGTAACAGCGGTATATTCATGTATGGTGGGAACCAATCAAAAAAATCCTCGCTGTATTGCCCTGAATGGTGAAATAGGCACGCAGGTTAGCTGTGGCATGTATGAGTCACGCAGTTCCTCGTGTAAAGAAGTGCAAATTGCCGATGAACAATGTAACAAGGCCCGTATGGCCCACAATATGATTCCCTTTATCCAGATTGAGGTAGAGGATGCCGAGAATGATGACAGTTTTGAACGTGTCAGCTAGATCGTGATTCATCATCCCAGAATAAAAAAGCAGGGCCCTGGCTCTGCTTTTTTATTTAAAAACACACGGTTTTGATGGGTAAAGCCATGATTAGAGTCTTTTGCACTGGTTAGCGGGGCTTGCGGTGTCTAGGTGATACAGCGCGAGGTTTTTTGTTGTCCAGTCTGAATGAAATACTGATCAGGAAATTCAGCCCGAATTGCGGTATTTAAATTCAAAAACCCAATAATATTCAGTAATCTAAATTTATTTTACATTGCTGCCTGAAATAAGCATGAATAAAATTGTTTTTTTTGTTTATAATAGCGCACGGAAATTACCAGTGAGACTGTTATGTTGACCATCGTTCAAGAAGCTTTAACCTTCGATGATGTCTTATTACTCCCTGCCTACTCAACTGTTCTCCCAAAAGATGTCTCCTTAAAGACACGCCTTACTCGCGGCATTAACCTGAATATTCCTCTTGTGTCAGCAGCTATGGATACGGTGACTGAATCCCGTATGGCAATTGCAATGGCGCAAAATGGCGGTATTGGTATCTTGCACAAAAACATGGACATTGCTGCGCAAGCTGCAGAAGTACGCCGTGTGAAAAAATTTGAAGCGGGTATGGTGAAAGACCCTATCACCGTAACGCCAGAAACCACTGTTCGTGAACTGATCGCAATCACTCAAGCCAACAACATCAGCGGTGTGCCTGTGGTTAAAGATGGCAAGGTTGTCGGTATTGTGACGGGTCGTGATACACGTTTCGAAACCAATCTGGAACAACCTGTCAGTAATATTATGACTGGTCAGGACCGTCTGGTGACTGTTCGTGAAAACGAATCAAAAGAAAATATCCAGGCACTTCTGCAAAAAAATCGCATTGAAAAAGTATTGGTGGTGGGTGATAACAACGAACTGAAAGGTTTGATTACGGTCACTGATTTCCGTAAAGCGGAACTTTATCCAAACAGCTGTAAAGATGACCTCGGTCGTCTACGTGTGGGTGCGGCAGTCGGTACTGGCGCAGAAACACCAAGCCGTGTTGAAGCACTGGTTGAGGCGGGTGTAGATGCCATTGTTGTCGATACAGCCCATGGTCACTCTGCAGGCGTGATTGAACGTGTTCGCTGGGTCAAAGCCAACTATCCGCAAGTTCAGGTGATTGGCGGTAACATTGCCACTGGTGATGCTGCACTTGCGCTTCTTGATGCCGGTGCGGATGCGGTAAAAGTCGGTATCGGTCCTGGTTCGATCTGTACTACACGTATTGTTGCCGGTATTGGTATGCCACAAATTTCTGCGATTGACAGCGTTGCCAATGCATTGAAAGACCAGATTCCTTTGATTGCAGATGGTGGTATCCGTTTCTCTGGTGATATGGCGAAGGCAATTGGTGCCGGTGCAAGCACCATCATGGTCGGTTCATTGATGGCCGGTACTGAAGAAGCACCGGGTGAAGTAGAATTCTTCCAGGGCCGTTATTACAAAGCTTACCGTGGTATGGGTTCATTGGGTGCAATGGCGGGTGCAACAGGTTCTGCTGACCGTTATTTCCAAGACGCTAAAGCCGGTCAGGAAAAGCTTGTACCAGAAGGTATTGAAGGTCGCGTACCTTACAAAGGCCCTATGGGTAATATCGTTCATCAAATGATGGGTGGCCTGCGTTCTTCTATGGGTTATACCGGTTCTGCAACCGTGAATGATCTTCGTCAAAATGCCAAGTTTGTGAAAATTACAGCAGCAGGTATGTCTGAATCACACGTGCATGATGTGACCATTACCAAAGAAGCACCGAACTACCGTGTTGGTTGATTTTTAGTAATCAACCTTATGAAAAAGCCGTCATTTATATGACGGCTTTTTTGATTTTGGTGTAAAGTATTTACAGTAAAATGGGATGATCAATCTCCCCATAAATGTATAAGAAGTGAGTAGAGAAAGAGAATGAGTTATTTTGGTACAGATGGAATTCGTGGAAAGTTTGGGGAGCTTCCAATTACACCTGAATTTGCCCTGAAGTTGGGTTTTGCTGCAGGTAAAGTTTTAAAACAGTTCAGTAATAAGAAAAAACCGATTGTTGTTTTAGGTAAAGATACGCGTTTGTCGGGCTATATCTTGGAATCTGCATTACAGGCCGGTCTCAATGCGGCGGGTGTATATGTGCATTTGCTTGGTCCTTTACCTACCCCTGCGATTGCCCATTTAACCCGTGCTTTACATGCCAGCTTGGGGATTGTAATTTCAGCTTCGCACAATCCTTATTTTGATAATGGAATCAAATTCTTCTCTAGCGAAGGTAAAAAACTGCCGGATGAATTACAGGATGCGATCAATAAAGAGCTCGAAAACGAACTCAAAATTGAAGATACCGCAAACCTGGGTAAAAGTGTGCGTGTAAAAGATGCCAATGGCCGTTACATTGAATTCTGTAAATCGACTTTCCCTTACCATTTTGACCTCAGTAACCTGAAAATTGTGGTGGACTGCGCCAATGGTGCTGCCTATAACGTGGGACCATCGGTGTTTAAGGAACTGGGCGCCAAAGTCGTAGCACTTTATAATGAACCGGATGGCCTAAACATCAATCAGGACTGTGGTTCGACCCATCCGGAAAACCTGCAAAAAGCCGTGCTTGAACATCAGGCAGATTTGGGTATTGCCTTTGATGGCGATGCAGACCGTGTGATTATGGTGGATAAAAACGGTCAGCAAATTACTGGTGATCATATCCTGTACATTTTGGCTACTCAGGGCAAGCACAAGCCGGCAGGCATTGTTGGTACGGTCATGAGCAATATGGCACTTGAATTGGCTTTGGAAAAAGCCCAGGTTCCATTTGTCCGTGCCAGCGTAGGTGACCGTTATGTGCTACAAGCCCTGGATGAAAATGGCTGGGCTATTGGTGGTGAACCATCAGGACATATTCTGACGCTGGATAAAAGTACCACAGGCGATGCGATTATAGCTGCCTTGCAGGTATTGACTGTCATGGTCGAAAAGAAGAAAGCCTTACATGAACTGGTTGAAGATTTCCATTTATTGCCAAATGTCTTGGTAAATGTACGTTTGCAACAAATGTTTGACCCGTATGCTGTGCCTGCATTGGTGGCTGAATTTGATCGGGCTGCAGCACAATTAAAAGGCCGTGGTCGTTTACTGATTCGTAAGTCAGGAACGGAACCGGTCATTCGGGTGATGGTTGAAGGGGATGATCTGCAAGAAGTCACGGCTTTGGCCAATCAGCTTGCAGACAGTGTACGTTCTAACGCAGTATAAGGGAACAATATGAGTGATCTGATTAAAGACTTGAGCGAACTGCGCTTGAGTTACCAGAAAGGGGAATTACACGAAACTCATGTGGCTGAAAATCCGCATGAGCAATTCTTGAATTGGTTTAACCATGCTTTAGAAGCACAACTGCATGAACCCTATGCCATGTCGCTCGCAACTGCGAGTGCACAAGGCCGTCCGCATGTCCGTACCCTATTATTACGTGGTGCGACTGAAGCAGGTTATGATTTTTATACCAATTACGACAGTCAAAAAGGCCTGGATTTGGCAGACAATCCCTATGCCGAACTGTTGTTTTATTGGCCTGAGCAAGAACGCCAAATTCGTGTCGGCGGCCGCGTTGAAAAAATCTCTTTAGAGGAATCAACAGATTATTATCATAAACGCCCGCGAGACAGCCAGATTGCAGCGCATATCAGTACGCCACAAAGTGGTGTGATTGTCAGTCGTGAGGAACTACAGACTCGTTTTCAGATTTTGCAAGATCAGGTGAGCGATAAAGCAGAATTGGCAAAACCTGAATTCTGGGGCGGCTATCGCCTGCAACCGGATTATTATGAATTTTGGCAAGGTCGTCCTAACCGTTTACATGACCGCTTGTGTTATGAAAGAATCGACGGTAAGTGGAACTTACAACGACTCATGCCTTAATGCCAAAAACACTGATTCAGCAAAGACCATTTATTACACGCCCTGAAAACTTTCAGGGCGTGTCGCCGTTTATTGCGCAAATTTTAGCGCGCCGCGGTGTACAATCGGAACAAGAACTTGAACTGAAATTGAAGCATCTTTTAGCGCCGACCATGAAGGGTTTAGAGCAAGCGATTCAGCTGATTGACTTAGCTATTGATCAGCAAAAGAAAATTGTCATTGTGGGAGATTATGATGCCGATGGGGCCACCAGTACGGCATTGATGATTTTAGCCTTGCGGGATATGGGGGCGAATGTCGCATATCTGGTGCCGGATCGTTTTAAATATGGTTATGGACTGACGCCTGCAATTGCCGACCTGGCTTTTGCCAAGTTCACGCCTGACCTTTTGATTACGGTAGATAATGGTATTTCCAGCCATGCCGGGGTGGAACAGGCACAAGCACATGACATGCAGGTGATTATTACCGATCACCATCTCACCACCAAAGAAACGCCTAAAGCCGAAGCCGTGGTTAATCCGAACCAGTTGGGCTGTGAATTCCCCAGCAAGGCTTTGGCTGGGGTCGGCGTGGCGTTTTACCTGCTTGCCAAATTGTCCAGTTATCGCAGTCAACTAGGTAAATCGACCTCAAAAGTGGCCCAATATCTCGATCTGGTAGCTTTAGGCACTTATGCCGATGTGGCCAGCCTGGATTATAACAACCGTATTCTGGTTGATGCAGGGGTCAAGCGCATACGGCAA
The DNA here is from genome assembly GCF_013418145.1 of Acinetobacter sp. YH12201. Classification (NCBI taxonomy): domain Bacteria; kingdom Pseudomonadati; phylum Pseudomonadota; class Gammaproteobacteria; order Moraxellales; family Moraxellaceae; genus Acinetobacter; species Acinetobacter sp. YH12201. The sequence continues at coordinate 25,074 of NZ_VPCP01000021.1, forward strand.
AATCAGTGTCGTGCGGGAATTAGCGCATTACTGGATATTGCCGGACGTGATCCAGCTTCTTTAAAGGCTCAAGATTTGGGTTTTGTATTAGGTCCACGTATCAATGCGGCTGGACGCATGGAAACCATGGACATAGGGATTGAATGTCTGCTGGCTGCCGATCTGCAAACCGCTTATCCCTTGGCACAACAATTAAATCAATTGAACACTGAGCGCCGTCAGGTCGAGAGCCAGATGAAGCAGGAGGCTTTGTCTGAGCTTACCCAGCTGGAGCTGGATCAAGAGCATTTACCAGCTGCGCTCATTCTGTTTGAACCGCATTGGCATCAGGGCGTGATTGGGATTGTAGCCGGCCGTTTAAAAGAACAGTTTCATCGCCCCAGTATTGTTTTTGCCTCCGATGAAGATGGTATACATATTAAAGGCTCTGCCCGTTCTATAGAGGGCGTACATATACGTGATGCGATTGAAATGATTGCCGAGCAGCATCCCCATTTGGTCAGCCATTTTGGCGGACATGCCGCCGCTGCCGGTTTGACCATTCAGAAACAGCATTTTGATGAATTTAAGCAGGTCTTTGAGGCTTTAATCTCAAATATGGATGAGTCACTGTTTCAGGCCACTTTATGGACTGATGGTGAATTACCGACAGAAAATTTTCACATTGAAACCGTAGATTTTCTGCAAAATTTAACCCCGTGGGGACAAAAGTTTCCATCGCCGATTTTTGAAGGGGTATTTAAGGTTCTGGATTATCGCTGGCTAAAAGAAATGCATTTAAAGCTGCGTCTGGCTTTGCAAGATGGTCAAATTGTGGAAGCCATCGCCTTTAATGCACGTAACAAGTTTGAATTTGATGCCATGCAGGGCAGTGTACGACTGGTCTATGAAATTGATAAAAATGAATTTAATGGAAATGTCAGTTTACAGCTGCGCGTGATTCATCTGGAACAATAAAAAAACCGCTCAATTGAGCGGTTTTTGTTTTTAATCTTAAAGCTTAGAAGCGGAAAGTACCGTTGATTCCAAAAGAGTCCGCACCATCAGTTGTCGTGTAATTCATACCTGCAGCAATGGCTGGAGTAAAGAATTTCTGACCACGAATACTGAAAATGGTATCTGAATCTTCAATCGTTGAGTCAGCGAAGGAAATACCAACACTAAGTGTAGGATCGAGGTAAAGGTCTGCACCTAGACGATATGCAGTTTCATCTCCAAAATATGTTGCTCCCTCAAAATTGGTAAAATGATTGCCAATTTGAGTGACGTATTTTGCGCGCAAAGTCACAGCAGTCTCATCTGCTACAGAGGCTATATTGGTAAAAGTGTCTATGAAACCATTTTTTGAAACATATACCGGATCAATGTTTTCTTTAGAAATACCTGCAGCTAACAGTAAGCCGTTAACTGGTAGGTAACCTGCTTCAATTGCATAACCTGTATTGTCATCAGATGCTTTACCAAATTCACTTTCAACAGTCACTTCAGCACGATTGATGCTACCAGCAACATAAAATTGAGAGTTAGGGATAAAGAATTCACCATTAATACCTACAGTATCAATTTCTAAGTCTGCAAAATCATCATCAGTACGGGCATTGGCATAGCCAAGACCAATATTGCTTGCTTTGCTTAAAAAAGCTGCTTCTGCAAGTGGACCATTTTTAGCATTTACACCATTTAGATAATATTTGCCACTGATCGCAAATGTATCGAGATATCCGCTGTCATCGATATCGGTATTTTCATAGCTCCCATTAATTTCAGCTTGATAAGCATGTGCAGTTCCTAGGCTAGCCAAAAGTGCTGTAGCAAGAGCAAGTTTTTTAAGCATTTAGATTTCTCTCTTTGTTATAAAAATATGACTGTTTCATGAACAGTTGTAACAAAGTGTACAGTTTATATTTGCCCCGTCAATGTGCAAAAACGATCTAAATGCTTTATTACAGAGCAAAAAAATGGCCCATCCGAAGATGGGCCACTTGATGACAAGGGATTATATGTGCTTAGAAGCGGTATTTAGCAGCTACACCAAATGAGTTGTAGTCGTTATTACCCACTTCACCGAAACCAACTCGACCTTCAAGGCTGACTTGTTGGTTAAAGAATTTACGCGCATTAATGCCAAATTCATTTTGATCAGTTAAGTCGTTGTTGTAATAGTCAGCACCAACACTTAATGATTTATCAATGAAGTAATCGGCAGCAAGATTGAACTCGTCTAGATCACCAAATGATGCGCCTGCTTCAAGGTTGATATCTTTACCATTACTCAGCTGGGTCACGTATTTGGCACGAAGTGTAGGGTCTACACCATCATCATTGTCGTTGTCATATCCTTTTACACCAGCGGCAATTAATAGGCCTGGTGCTGGAAGATAACCGACTTCAGCAGAATAATAAGTGGTATCAAAGTCATATTTTTGACCCAATACATCACGATATTCAGTGTTGTTACGGCTTACATCACCACCCAGATAGAAATCTGAGTTTGGAACATAAACTTCAGCACCCACACCATAAGTGTTGTCATCTACATCGCCACGATCGGCAAATGTGGCGTGTGCATTGACGTTGCTGGCACGGTCAAGGAATGCCGCCTCTGCAAGTGGCGCATTACGAGTTTGAACGGGGTTAAAGTAATAAGTACCATCTACACCGAAGGCACTACCTGAACTGCCGTTGTCTGGATCAATATAAGCTGCTGCTGCACCGACTTCGGCCTGGTAGGCATTGGCTGTACCTGTGACTGCTAGAGCAGAAAGAAGTGCTGAAGCAATGGCTAATTTTTTCATGGATACTACCCCTCAAATTTCGGTTAAAAATAATACATTTTTTGTTACAACTTTTAGTCTAGAGCAAAACAAAACTAGGTCAATCCACCCAAGGTTACAGAAATGTTTCTAAGGTAATATTGTGTAATTTATTTTTAACAACTATTTGAAAAATATAAAAATATTAAAATGTTTTGTTTTATTAAAATTGTGGAGGTTTTATGAATTTAGACGTTTTTTACATAAAAAACCGAGTATTTTGTAACATAAAAATGATTTGAATCTTAAAAATGCTCTCCTGATTAAGTGTTTTTTATAAGCTGTTTTTATGCAGTATTTGCTCAATTGTTATTGAATTAAAGCCCTCTAAAACTGCATCGATGCTCTGTGTTATAATTGATGGCTATTTAAGCCTAATATTCTGATTGAGAGTAATTCACGTGGAAATTAATCCTTATCTAAACCAATTAAAAGACTTAAACGACCGTGGTCTGACATTACGGGGGTATCTTTGACTACGATCTGAAAAAAGAGCGTTTAGAAGAGGTTCTGCGTGAACTGGAAGATCCGGCGATCTGGAATGACCAAAGCCGAGCCCAAGCTATGGCCAAAGAAAAAGGCGAGCTTGAGAATGTACTGAATGTACTGGATGGTTTAGCTACTCAGCTTGAAGATGCCCAAGCCATGCTGGATCTTGCGGTTGAAGCCGATGAAGAAGCCATGCTTGAGGATGTTCAGGCTGAACTTGATGTTGCAGAAGCGGAACTGGCAAAACTTGAATTCCGCCGTATGTTCAGTAATCCGATGGATCCGAATCCATGTTACGTGGAGATTCAGGCTGGTTCTGGCGGTACGGAAGCACAGGACTGGGCTTCAATGCTGCTTCGTATGTACTTGCGCTGGATTGAACGTCATGGCTTTAAAGCTGAAGTGATGGAAGAATCTGACGGTGATGTTGCCGGAATTAAATCGGCGACCATTCGTGTAGAAGGCGAGTATGCCTATGGCTGGTTGCGTACTGAATCCGGTGTACACCGTTTAGTGCGTAAATCGCCATTTGACTCAGGTAACCGTCGTCATACTTCATTCTCTGCCGTGTTTGTATCGCCAGAAGTGGATGACAACATTGAAATTGATATTAACCCGGCAGATGTACGTACCGATACTTATCGTGCATCCGGTGCCGGTGGTCAGCACATTAACAAAACTGACTCTGCGGTACGTTTAACCCATGCACCAACCGGTATTGTAGTGGCCTGTCAGAACCAGCGTTCACAACATGCCAACCGTGACCATGCCTGGAAACAGTTACGTGCCAAACTCTATGAATTAGAGATGAGCAAACGTAATGAAGCGGCGCAGGCGCTGGAAGATACCAAATCTGATATCGGCTGGGGCAGCCAGATTCGTTCATATGTACTGGATGACTCGCGTATTAAAGACTTGCGTACCAGTGTAGAAACCTCGAATACTGGTGCAGTACTGGATGGTGATCTGGATAAATTTATTGAAGCCAGCCTGAAACAGGGTCTATAAGTTTATTTCGTGGAAAAGCAGAGGCGGGTCCTCTGCTTTTTTAGCTTTAACATTTGTCGATCAGCAGGATGAATGCCCCTGACCAGACAATGCTAGAATGATATGGATTTGGATAAAATGACAGCAATTTACAAAATGACTCATAATATCGATAATTTTCGATATTAATATCGCATAAATTCGATATAATGATTTTTGCGAAAGTGCTGATCATGAACATGAGTGAAATGAGATGGACACAGAAGCGATTTATAAAGCCTTAGCCAACCCGATTCGACGCCAGATTCTGCAATGTTTAAAAGAACCTGAACGTTTCATTGCCACTGAAGAATGTGGCAGTGATTTCAGTCGTGGCGTATGTGCAGGGCAGATGGAAAAAATCGCGGATATTTCCCAATCGACCATGTCCAATCACTTATCGGTGTTGCAACAGGCAGGACTGATTCAGGTGACCAAATATGGCCAATGGTCTTATTTCTCTCGTAATGAAGCACTGATTCAGGAATTTTTACAACATTTACAGCATGCGCTTTAGACTTTAATCAGTCCAGGCCAGCTGTAAGAGGATGGCTTGATGACAGATTTTTCTACCCCAATTCAATTTGGTGAACTCAAACTTAAAAACCGTGTGGTGATGGCACCACTGACACGTAGCCGTGCTACCGCAGACCGTGTTCCAACGGCCATAATGGCGGAATACTATGCACAGCGTGCTAGTGCAGGTTTAATCATCTCCGAAGCGACAGTGATTTCAGAAGAAGCCAACGGTTATGAAAAAACCCCGGGTCTGTTTACCGATGAGCAGGTAGAGGGCTGGAAACTGGTTACCAATGCGGTGCATGGTAAAGGCGGTTTGATCGTAGCGCAGTTGTGGCATGTGGGACGTGTCTCCCATCCTGATCTGTTAAAAGGTGAAACACCAGTTTCAGCCAGTAATGTGAAGCAAGCTGGCTATGTCAGCCTGCTGCGTCCAAAACGTGAATATGTGGTGCCACGTGCCCTGGAAATCTCGGAAATCCATGCCATTACTGAACAATACAAACAAGCTGCAATTAAAGCCAAAGCGGCCGGTTTTGACGGGGTAGAACTGCATGCCGCTAACGGTTATTTAATTGACCAGTTCCTGCAAAGCAAAACCAATCTGCGTGAAGATGAATATGGCGGTTCTGCTGAAAACCGTGCCCGCTTCTTATTAGAAGTGGTGGATGCACTGATTGAAGTGTGGGGCGCAGGTCGTGTCGGTGTACATCTGGCACCGCGTGGCGATGAGCACGATATGGGTGATGCCAATCCTAAAGAAACCTTTGGTTATGTCATGCAAGAATTGGGTAAACGTCAAATTGCCTTTTTCTTTACCCGTGAATATCTGGCCGAAGACAGCATCAGTCTGGAAATGAAGGCGCGTTCCAACGGTGTACCGTATATTGCCAATATGCGTTTAAGCCGTGAAGATGCGCTTGAGCTGCTGGCATCGGGTAAAGCGGAAGCAGTGTCTTTCGGTAAGGCTTATATTGCCAATCCAGACCTGTTTGAGCGTTTGGTGGAAGATGAACCACTAAATGAATTGAAACTGGAAAACATGATTGGAACCGATGTGGCAGAAGGCTATATTGACTATCCATTCCTGAATAAACAGCTTGCTGAAAGTTAAGCAGCTACTTCCATAAAACAGAATAAATGATGTCACAGAGCAGAATTCATTAACATGTGAAGGCTGCTCTGTTATATTTTGCCGATTGAACATGATTTGAGGCAACTTGTTTGGCTACTCCTTTTTGGTACAATGCGGCACTTACTCTAATTAAGCCATTGTATAAATGGCAGATAAAAAAACGTGCGCTGACTACGGAGCAATTGCAACAAGAATGTCTTGAGCGCTTTGGTCCATTTCAACCGCCGAAAAACCTGTATGCCCTCTGGTTTCATGTGGTATCGGTTGGAGAAACCAACGCAGCCCAGCCTTTAATTGAACATTATCTCAAACTCGGCCATCCGGTACTGGTCACTAATACCACCAAGACGGGTCAGGCTCGGGCCAAGTCACTATTTCTAAAAGCACCTTATGAACATTTGTTTCAGGCCGTGTATTTACCTGCCGATCAGAAAAAATTAGTCCAGACATTTTATCAAAAATATCAGCCGAAGCTCTTGGTTTTGATGGAAACTGAAATCTGGCCGAATTTAATCGACCAGGCACAGCAATTTAAGGTGCCATGTTTACTGATTAATGCCCGACTTTCGGAAAAATCGGCCAAAGGCTACAGTAAGGTTCAAGGGCTGACCCAAGGCATGCTGAATGGGCTGAATCGCTTGCTGGCTCAAGACCAGGCGACTTTAGACCGTTACCGTAATTTAGGTATGGCAGTAAATAAAAGTCAGGTACTCGGCAGCATTAAATTTGATATTCATGCGCCGGACAGTTTTATTCAACAGGCGCAGCAATTGCAGCAGGACTGGAATTTATCAGCACGGAAAATAATCACCCTCGCCAGTACCCATGCGCCTGAAGAACAAAAACTGTTAACGGTTTTCAAGCCTTATTTAACACCACATCCAGAACTGCTGGTCATTGTGGTGCCACGTCATCCGGAACGCTTTGATGAAGTGTTTCAGCTTGCGCAAAACCTGAATCTAAAAACCAGTCGTCGCAGTGCAGGGGAAGCTATTCAGTTAGATACCCAAGTCTATTTAGCCGATTCGATGGGGGAAATGTGGCTGTGGTATGCACTTAGCCAAGCCTGCTTTGTTGGCGGTTCGTTGAATGAACCGGGTGGCGGACATAATATTCTGGAGCCGATTGCCTTAAATGTGCCGACGGTTTTGGGTAAAAATTATTTTAACTTCCAGACCATTGTCGATGAATTTGTTGCTGTAGACGGTGTGAAAATCGTGGAAGATGCAGAGCAGGCCGCGCAGGTTTTAATTGAATTGTTAAATGATCGCGTGACTACACACCAGCTGAACCAGCATGCACAGAAAATTATGTTGCAGAACAAGGGTTCTTTAGCCAAACATATTGCGGTGATTGATCAGTATCTTTAAATAGCCCTATGTTGTTATCGTTACGCTGAAACTTATTTCGCGGAGGCGGCAGGGATGCCGCCGTTAGGCTATGGTAAAGGGACTTACCATTAGCCTAACAAAGAGTTTTGCCTACTTTTGCTCTATCAAAAGTAGGAATATGCCTACGCAAAGTAAAATAAAGTCATGAGATGATACGTGGCTGTGCACGCGTCTTGCTTTTAATAGTTGAAATTTATAGCTTATGAATATTGTCCTCCTTGACCCACGCCAAACTGAATCTGAATACTGGTCTATTACCAGCAAACGTCAGTTAGAGCATCTACAGCAACATCTAGAGATTACAGTCGGTGATACGCTCAAAGTGGGTATTCGTGAGGGGAAACGCTATCTCACCGAAATTGTAGAAGTGACCGAACACGCTATAAAATTAAAACCGCTCAAAGAAGAAGTTGTTCCAGCCAAGTTGCCAGTAACTTTAATTGTCGCCATGCCACGTCCGAAAGTGCTGCGCCGCCTGATTATGGATAGCGTGACTCTGGGGGTGGAAAAAATGATTTTGCTGCATAGCTATCGGGTGGATAAAAGCTATTGGCAAACCCCATTTCTACAGCAGCTGGATCATTATGTCACACTGGGTCTGGAACAGGCAGGGGATACGGTTGCACCGCAAATTGAAATTCATAAACGCTTTAAACCTTTTGTTGAAGATGTGTTGCCCGGTTTAATTACGGCAGAATGTCCTGCTTATGTGGCCCATCCTTATGTAGAGCAATCCATGCCTTTTGCGATTGATCATCCCTGCACCATTGTGATTGGCCCAGAGGGCGGTTTTATCCCTTATGAAATTGATTTACTCATAAAAAACGGCTGCCAAGCAGTCAGCCTGGGCAACCGTATTATTCGGACCGAAACGGTAATTCCTTACGTATTGGGCCGCTTATTTAGCACGTGCTGATTCAGCGAGTTCTGTCGTGTCATTGCCACGATAGATTTTGACTTCCTGTACCGGATAAGGAATCGAAATTTCATGTTCAGCAAAGGCTTTAATCACGCGTTCCTGAACTTCGCTGATTGAACCTGCAGTGGTGGTTTCTGTGGTATCGACCCACCAACGTACATTCAGGTTAATCGAGAAGTCTGCAAGTGCATTGACGTTTACTGCAAATCCAGGCTGGCTCAAAATAGTCGGGTCTTTATCTAAAATGCTTAAAATAATGCTCTTGGCTTTTTGTACATCATCTTCATAACCAATCCCCACCACAAATTCACAACGACGGCGTTGATAGGCCGTGTTTACAATCACGGCACTGGTATATACCGTCGCATTGGGAATCACGATGCGGCGACCATCGGGAGAGCGTAAGTAGGTTGCACGAATCTGGATATCCTCAACCGTTCCTTCCATACCCGAAACAATAATGTCATCGCCAATTTTGAACGGTTCACCCAGCAGGATTAAGATGCCAGAGAGTAGGTTCTGGAAAATGTCCTTGAACGCGAAACCGATCGCGACCGAACCAATCCCCAGAGCACTCATCAGCTGACCCGGGGTAAAACCTGGAATGGCAATGACCATGGCAATTAAAAAGCCAATAAAAATGATGGCTGAGCTGCCGACACGGTTCAGTACCAGTACCAGGTTTTGTTTGGTGTAACTACGGTCAGTGAGTGCTTTACGGACAAAGAGCTTAAACAGTTTTGACAGCAACCAGAAAATGCTGAAGACGACTAACGCGATACATAAATAAGGCAGGCGTTCCCAAAAGGCATCCACAAATTTGTCGATGGTGGAATAGGCATCATTGTATTTTGCTGTATGTTCAATGACAGTTTGCGCTGTCTTTTCTGTTGCTTCTTGCAAAAGTTGAGAGGTGTCCTGAGTTACCTCATTTAAGGCGTTTTGTTTTTCAGCCACAAGTTTTCCGGGTGATGATCATTGCCGGACATTTTGCCTGAAACTGAACAAAAATTTAACCGACAATATTTAGCATTCATTGACGTTTTGTCAAAAATTGTCAGCCAACTTTAGAAATATTGTGTGCCTTTTTGGATGACTTGAGGGGGAACTTCCAGCTCACCTGTACCAAACTGATAAGAGATCATGCTGCCTGAAGCCAGAAAGCTCAGAACTGCGAGGATAATCATCAACCAGGCCAATATTTTTTCCCAGACCAGTGTTTCACGCGGCAGTCCATATTTATTGCTGCCTTTAGTCCCTGAACCCAAAAGCAAATACAGCCCCATAAAAATATTCACCAGTGGCAGCAGAAACAGCAGGGTCAGCCAGCCACTACGGTTCATATCATGCAAACGGCGTATGCTAATCACGATCAGAAAATAGATATACAGCACCAGAATGGCTACGAAACCGAGTCCGGCGATTCCTGTCAGGGTATTGATGAACTGATTGTCCATCGACAGGGTATGAAAGTTAAAGATACCCATGGTCAGGCTAAGAGCAAAGGTGGCAAAGAAAGCAATCAGATGCACAAACCCATACCAGCCAATTGAACTCAGACGACCAAAACGACCTTCTGGAGAGAGTGGATTATCTGACCTGGCCGGTTGGGCGCGTGAAAAAAAGGAGGAGTCGTCGTGCGGGTTCATACGCGTTTTCCAAATAAAATTCAGAGAAGAAAAATATTGTATTTTGTAAAGTTAACAGTACGTTTTATGCTTAAATTATAAGATTAAAAGAACAGGTCAGATACTCATAAAACTATATTTTTTTGTTGAATATGATGAGAGGTCTGTGTTTTAAATTGTATAAATAAACTACGACCAAAGCATGATTGAAGCGGTTGAAAAATAATCGCCATACTGTAAATACGCAGTCAATAAATAAAGCAATAACGCGGCATAACATCTCGTGATGAGATGAATAAGATCAAGGAAGTAATAAATGAATGAAATCTATCCTGTACCAGAAGAATTTAAAAAAACTGCTCGCACTAATGAGTCTGAATATTTCGAGCGTTATCAGAAATCCATCGATCAGCCTGATGAATATTGGGCTGAACAGGCCAGCAAGCTGGACTGGATCAAACCGTTTACCCAAGTCAAAAATACCAGTTTTGACAAAGACAATTTCAAGATTGAATGGTTTGCTGATGGCCAGCTAAACCTCAGTGCCAACTGTCTAGATCGTCATCTTAAAGAACATCCGTATAAACCGGCGATTATCTGGGAGGGTGATCACCCGTCCCGTCACAAGATTATTTCCTTTAACGAACTTTATGATGAGACCTGCCGTTTTGCCAATGTCCTGAAAAAGAACAGGATTAAAAAAGGTGACCGGGTGGTGCTATATATGCCGATGGTTTCGGAAGCCGCAATTGCAATGCTGGCCTGCGCCCGGATTGGCGCGGTACATTGTGTGGTATTTGGCGGCTTTTCTCCCGATTCACTGGCCAGCCGGATTGAAGACAGCCAGGCCAAAATGGTGATTACCGCCGATTCCGGAATGCGCGGCGGTAAGCCGATTCTGCTCAAGGCCAATGTGGATGAAGCCTTGAAAATTGCCGGGACTGAATCGGTTGAACATGTGATTGTGGTACACCGTACTGGCAACCCGATTGAAATGCAGCCAAGGCGTGATCTGTGGTATCACATGGAAATCATGTCGGTGAATGAAATCTGCCCGCCTGAACCGATGAATGCCGAAGATCCGCTATTCATTCTGTATACCTCGGGTTCGACCGGCAAGCCTAAAGGAGTGTTGCATACGACCGGTGGCTACCTGACGTATGTGAATTCTACTTTCCGAGAAGTGTTCGATATCAAGCAGGATGACGTATTCTGGTGTACTGCGGATGTGGGCTGGATTACCGGGCATTCCTATGTGATCTATGGCCCACTTTCCAATGGCACCACCACGGTGATGTTTGAAGGCGTACCGCAATATCCAACCTGGGCGCGTACCGGTCATATTGTCGATAAGCACAATGTTTCCATCCTCTATACCGCACCCACGGCGATTCGCGCCATGATGCGCGAAGGCGATGCCTTTGTTCGGGAAAGTGACCGCAGCAGCTTGCGCCTGATCGGTTCGGTAGGTGAGCCGATTAACCCGGAAGCCTGGAACTGGTATTACACCGTGGTCGGTGAAAGCCGCTGTCCGATTGTCGATACCTGGTGGCAAACCGAGACTGGCGGAATCCTGATTTCACCTTTGCCGGGTGCAACCGATTTAAAACCAGGTTCTGCAACCCGACCCTTGTTTGGCATACAACCCGCCATCGTCGATGCTGAAGGCAAGGAACTTGAAGGTGAAGCCGAAGGCAACCTGATCATCAAGGATTCCTGGCCGGGTCAGATGCGTACCATTTGGGGTGATCCTGAACGTTTTATCGAAGCCTATTTCTCGACTTATCCGGGGACGTATTTCACCGGAGATGGTGCTCGCCGTGACAAGGATGGCTATTACTGGATTACCGGACGCGTCGATGACGTACTGAATGTTTCTGGCCACCGTTTGGGTACGGCAGAAGTGGAAAGTGCCTTGGTAGCGCATGAACATGTGGCTGAGGCGGCGGTGGTCGGTATGCCACATGATATTAAGGGACAGGGTATTTGTGCATTCGTCACTTTACAGGCAAATTTTGAGGAATCCGAAGAGCTGCGTCATGAACTGATTAACTGGGTGCGTAAGGTGTTGGGACCCGTAGCTACACCGGATGCCTTGTATTGGGCACCGGCTTTACCGAAAACCCGTTCCGGTAAAATCATGCGCCGTATATTAAGAAAAATTGCCGCCAATGAACTGGACACTTTAGGAGATACTTCAACCCTAGCCGACCCACAGGTGGTGGACAATCTGATTGCAACGGTCTATCCCCACAAATAAGTCATTTATAAAAATACCGCCTTAATTTCAGGCGGTATTTTTATTTTATGTATAAGCACAGCAGGCATTCAGATAAAGCAGCAAAACATCATCTGCTAAGCTAAAAATATAGCAATAATCAGATCATATTATGAATGCTTCATCCCTGCTTTTAACTTCAAATCCATTACACATTGCTCAACAACTGGCGGAACAGTTTGCAACCACTGCTGCGGAACGTGATAAACGGGGCGGTAACCCAAAACAGGAGCGTGATTTAATCCGTCAAAGTGGTTTACTGGGACTTGCCATTCCAACCCAATATGGCGGTCAGGGAGCAGACTGGAAAACGGTTTTTCAAACTATTCAAACGATTGCCCAGGTCGACAGTTCACTGGCACATGTTTATGGTTTTCATCATTTGCTGATTGTGACGGTGCAACTGTTTTCCCAGCCTGAACAGTATGGAAAATGGTTTGAGCAAACTGCAAAAGAAAACCTGTTTTGGGGCAATACTTTAAATCCCTTAGACCGACGAACCATTGCAACCCAAGTGTCTGAAAATGAATATCTATTTCATGGTGACAAAAGCTTCTGTTCAGGTTCGATCGATTCTGACATCTTGCTATGCTCAGCTTATAATGATGAAGGTAAATTGCTGATCGGTGTGATTCCGACAGCCCGAGAAGGGGTGAGCTTCTTAGGTGACTGGAACAATATGGGACAACGCCAGACTGACAGCGGTACCAGTCATTTTGAGCAGGTCAAAATTCAGCAGCATGAATTGCTGTTAAATCCGGGTCCACTGAGTACGCCGTATTCGAGCTTACGTCCGCTGATTGCACAATTGATTTTTGTGCATCTGTTTTTGGGGGTGGCAGAAGGTGCCTTTGAAACAGCAAAACAAACCGTGCAAACTCAAAAAGCATGGTCAAAATCGTTGGTGGAAAATGCAGTCAATGATCCTTTTACGCAAAAGCATTTTGCCGAGTTTTATGTGCAACTTGAGGGCGTACGTTTATTGGCAAATAAAGCGGTAGAGACTTTGCAAAATGCCTGGAACATCGGTGAAGCATTAACAGCCGAGCAGCGCGGCGAAGTCAGTATTGCCATTGCCACAGCAAAAATTGCTGCGACCAATACTTCGTTATATATCACACAGAATATTTTTCAGGTGATGGGTGCTCGTGCGACCACAGCCCAATTAAACCTAGACCGTTTCTGGCGCAATGTCCGTACCCAGACGCTGCATGACCCGGTGGATTATAAATATCAGGAAATTGGGGAGTGGGTGCTGACGGCTAAAGTACCTGATCCGAGTTTTTATTCATAATGAAATAAGAAAATGCCATTTTACGAAATGGAGCCTTTTTACTTCTAGATTTAAAAAATGAATTAAGAGCGTGGAACGTGAAAAATCACTTAAAAAGCCTAATTTTTAAAGATTAGGCTTTTAATGATACATAAGTAATTGATTTATATTAACTAAGTTTTAATTTCGTATAGGGTGTATTATTTTAAGCTTAGAAATAATTGAAAATCTAGTGACATCACCTGACGGTCAATAAAATCCTATTGTTGGGAGAAAACTATCTGTCAAGATAAATAACAGATTCAAAATTATATTAAAAGAGATGAAATTTATTCTTTAATTTCAGGTAAGTATTTAAGTGAATCATGACAACGATTTAAGACAAATATAGTATAAGAATTAATTAGCAATTTTTTATCAGATTCATTTTTCAAAATTGGGAAATACTGTGTTTCATTCACAAGCATTTCTAAACTATTGATCAATTGTTGCTTAATTATTTTACCTTTTACATCACTATTTGATTCAATACCCAGTTGAATCATTTTTTTCACTTGATCACTTGAAATATTCTTTTGTCGAGCCTCCATAACACTGGAAGATAAATTAGAAATAGAAGGGCATAATTTTTTTACGAACAATTGCATTGGATCACTTTCTGCAAAACAGATCTGTGAGTTAATTAAGTAAGTAACTAATAATAAAAAAGTAAATTTCATTGGATAAACTATTTATTTCATTTGTTTTTCACAAAGCTTCTTTCCAATAAATGCAGCTTTGTTTAAAGCATTTTGTTTTTCTTCAGGAGTGATGCCAACAGGTTCTTTATATGCCACTACAGTATAAGCTGCATATACCTTAGCCAACTGAATTTCTTCAGGCGTAATAGCATTATTTTTCTTTTCTAGAGCAATATCAATAAGCTGTTTAATATTTTTACCATTTTGAACTTCTTGCATAACTTCAGTAGTTGTTGCCATATAGTGAGAGCAATCTATATTTGTAGTAGTAGCTTCAACAGCATAAGCATTATGAAAAATAAAAAGGGAAAGTATAGAAAAAATTAGATGTTTCATAGATCATTCACTATTCATAATAATTGTATGAATGATATTTCATAAAAAGCCGATTAGAGATGGATCCGGAAATTTGAACAACTCCTATAAGTGATATTCTGCTCCTCAAATGATGTTATAAACATCAATATATGGAGTATTTTATGGCACGTAGACCAAGAAGAAATCATTCAAACGACTTTAAGGCTAAGGTAGCACTTGCTGCGATCAAAGCAGAAAAAACA
>NZ_VPCP01000022.1:0-39469 GCF_013418145.1 Acinetobacter sp. YH12201
CCATTTCGGTAAAAACTGGTCGAGGTACGCCAACCAAGCGTTTAAATTCAGAATCTGAAAAACGGTTTAAGTTCTGATATCTCATGAAACTTAGATTGAGGTGGTTTTGACTTTCGCAAGAGGTCTAATATTCAAAATTCTTACTAATATCACTTGAATCCAAATCGAAGCTTTTTGCATAGTCTTCAACTATTCCTTTCAACACAATATGCACTTTATTACCCTGTTAATCAGTTATTACTGTTATTTATTAATTTCAAGTGATTGAATTATATTTAAATATTCAAAAAAAAACCCCGCAATAAGCGGGGTTTTTTATATCTCAGTATTTAATTAAGCATTAAACACGTTCGATAATAGTCGCGATACCTTGACCAAGGCCAATACACATGGTCGCAAGACCGATTTGTGTATCTTGCTGTTCCATCACGTTCAGCAACGTGGTTGTGATACGCGCACCAGAACAACCCAATGGGTGACCCAGTGCAATCGCACCACCGTTCAAGTTCACACGGTCTTGCTGGTCATAAATGCCTAAGCCTTTAAGAACTGACAAACCTTGAGCAGCAAACGCTTCGTTTAATTCAATAGTTTGAATGTCAGCAATCGACAAGCCCGCACGTTTTAGCGCTTTCTGAGTTGCTGGAACTGGACCATAACCCATGATCGCAGCGTCACAACCTGCAACCGCCATAGAGCGAATCACAGCACGTGGCTTAAGACCAAGCGCTTGCGCACGTTCAGCAGACATCAACAACATTGCAGATGCACCGTCAGACAATGCTGAAGATGTTGCAGCAGTCACTGTACCGCCTTTCGGGTCAAATGCTGGACGTAAAGCCTGGAATGCTTCAAGGTTGGCATCTGGACGAATCACTTCGTCGATGTCGCACAGGATTTTGAAACCGTTCTGGTCGTGACCTTCAACACCAATAATTTCGTTTTTGAAACGACCTTCTTGCGTTGCAGCCCAAGCGCGGCGGTGAGATTCAACACCAAACGCATCTTGTTCTTCACGAGTAATGCCGTTCATGCGACCTAACATTTCAGCGGTTAAGCCCATCATGTTAGACGCTTTTGCATAATGTTTAGATGCTTCTGGGTTGATGTCGATGCCGTGCATCATGCCAACGTGGCCCATGTGCTCAACACCACCGATGATGAAGATATCACCCTGGTTGGTTGCAATTTGTGCCGCCGCAGCATGGATTGCCTGCATTGAAGAACCACAAAGACGGTTAATCGTTTGACCTGCAACAGTTTTAGGCAAGTCAGCCAATAAACCAATGTTACGGGCAATGTTCATGCCTTGTTCAAGTGTCTGGTTGACACAGCCCCAAATCAGGTCTTCAACTTCGTTGACATCAAACTGGTTACGGGCAACCAAAGCACGAACCAATTCAGCAGACAAGCTGTCAGCACGGACATTGCGGAACATACCGTTTTTGGATTTACCCATTGCTGAACGTACACCATCAACGATGACAACGTCACGCGGATTTAAAGTAGCCATTCACGTTGCTCCTTAACCGTAGAATTTTTTGTTGTTAGCAGCCATGTCACGCAACATTTGTGGCGCTTCATAAGCCTTACCTAAGTGAGCGTATTTGTCGCAAAGTGCAACGTATTCAGCAACACCTGTTTGGTCGATGTAACGGCATGGACCACCGCGGAATGGTGGGAAACCGACACCCATGATCATCGCCATATCTGCTTCAGAAGCAGTTGCTACAATGTTGTCTTCCAGGCAACGAACCGTTTCGTTACAGAAAGTCAGCATCATGCGGTCAATGATTTCCTGAGCATCGAATTCGCGTTTTTCCGCAGTTGCCACAGAAGCAACCAGCTCATAAGCAGTTGGATCAACCACTTTGGCTTTTTTGCCTTTACGGTCTAATTCATATTTGTAGAAACCAACGTCGTTCTTTTGACCCAAACGTTTTGCTTCGTACATGGTTTGAATCGAACCTTTGAAGTCCGGTTTCATGCGGTCAGGGAAGCCTTCGGCCATCACTTCTGCACCGTGAACGCCTGTGTCGATACCCACAACGTCCATCAGGTAAGCAGGGCCCATTGGCCAGCCGAATTTTTCCATTACTTTATCGATTTGCTGGAAGTCAGCACCATCTTTAAGAAGAAGGTCGAACGCACCGAAGTAAGGGAACAATACACGGTTCACCAGGAAGCCCGGGCAGTCATTCACCACGATTGGGGTTTTACCCATTTTCTGAGCAAGAACCACAGTGGTTGCAATCGCTTCAGCAGAAGTTTTTTCACCACGAATGACTTCAACCAGTGGCATCATGTGTACCGGGTTAAAGAAGTGCATACCGACGAAGTTTTCAGGACGTTGCAGGTTTTCAGCCAGACGGGTGATTGAAATCGTAGAGGTATTTGATGCAATGATCGTGTTTTCACGAACATTTTTCTCAGTTTCAGCCAATACAATGCCTTTCACTTTAGGGTTTTCAGTTACCGCTTCAATCACGATATCCACTTCTTTAAACTCTTCGTAGCTTAAAGTCGGGCGGATGCGAGCAAGGGTTTCACCCATTTGCGCAGGTTTCATTTTCTTGCGTTCAACTTGTTTTGTTAACAAGCCATTCGCTTCTTTCATACCCAGTGCAAGTTGCGGGTTACCAATGTCTTTCATGATGATTGGTGTGCCTTTGCTTGCCGCTTGGTAAGCAATACCACCACCCATGATACCCGCGCCAAGTACAGCGGCCTGGTTTACAGGATGAGCACCTTTTTCATATTTCTTAGAAGTTTTCTTCACCACTTGGTCGTTGATGAATAGACCGATCAACGCGCCAGCTTGTGGAGTTACCGCAGCTTTAGCAAAACCTTCAGCTTCTACTTTTAATGCTTCGTTACGTGGAAGGCTTGCACCTGCCTGTAAAGAATCAAGAAGAAGTTTAGGCGCAGGGTATTGCGCAGGGTTTGCTTTCGCAAGTACCGCACCTTTCGCCGTATTGAACGCCATCATTTGTTCAAGCGGGTTTAATTTAATAGGGTCTAATTTTTCTTGGCGTTTTGCTTTCCAGTCTACACGGCCAGCAAGTGCTTGTTTAACCAAGTCAATCGCAGCGTCAGTAAGTTTGTCCGCAGCCACAACCGCATCTACAGCACCGTCTTTAAGTGCAGCAGCAGGTTTTTTAGGCGCAGCCATTGCCATCCATTCAACCGCATTGTCGATACCAATAACACGGCTTAAACGAACAGTACCACCGAAACCAGGGTAGATGCCCAGTTTGATTTCTGGAAGGCCGACTTGCGCTGCTTCTGACATGACACGGTAGTCACATACCAGGCACATTTCAAAGCCGCCACCCAATGCCATACCATTGATTGCAGCAACTTTAGGAATCTCTAGATCTTCAAATGCATTGAAGATGTCGTGAACAGGCAAAGCCCAATCCACAATCGCTTGTTCGCCTTGAGCGAAGTTTTCACCAAATTCAGTGATGTCTGCGCCAACGATAAATGTAGATTTACCCGAAGTAACAACTAAACCTTTAATCGTGCTATCTGCTTTTACAGCTTCAATGGCAGCTTTAAAATCTTCAATTGTTGCACGGTTAAATTTGTTGACCGACTCACCTTGTAAGTCAAAGCGGAATTCTGCAATTCCGTCCGAAAGCATTTGGACGGTAATGGCATTGCCAGCGTGGATCATGCCTGATCTCCTTTATTTTGGAGGACTTCTAAGTTGATGTTGTGAAGCATGTACGCCTTTTTTCCTGCGTACATTTATGCTTCGCCAATCTTACGATAACTATATCCAAAAAGAACATAACAAGTTGTATCAAGCCGTGACGCTAGGGTCATCAATTTTTTTCAACAAATCCTGAGGCTTGGCAACCCTATTTTTACTGTAGCTATTAAAAATGTAATGAACTTTTTGTTTAGATTAAGGTTTTCTAATAATGTCGTGCTTATTTATAGCGGGTACAAGTGTGCTATTTCAAGTTTTTTATGGCCTTGTTTTGGTCAAAATAGTCAATCGATCCCAATTTTCAGTGCAGCGGAGGGAGCTTGAAACTGAAGTAAAAGTGACATATTTGTAGTCAAATACCTGTTTGAGTATTTGACTACAAGCATGAGGATAACAAGGATTATTCGGGCTGAATGATCAATTGCCCATCTGCATAGCTTAAAGTGAGCTGTGTTTTTTCCGGATAATTTAAAAAATACACCGCCAGAATCGGTTCCAGTTCAGTGCGCATTTTGCGGGCCAAATGGCGTGCACCAAAACGGATATCATGATCTTTATAAAAGTGTGCTTTGGCGGCTTCGGTCAAAACCACCTGACGTTTTTGATGCTGCAGGCGCTGATTCAGTTTTTGCAGTTCAATGTCCACCAGTTTCGGTAGGGCATCATCCTGTACCGCTTGGTAATGTAAAGTGCGATCAATGCGGTTGAGAAATTCTGGATCGAATTTCTTAAACATCACTTTTTCAATAATGGTTTGGGTCGGTATTTTTTTCAGACATAGATTCTGCATTTTTTTCGGTAAGAAATTCAGTTTATCCAGATATTGCTGTGCTGCCTGTGCCCCGACATTACTGGTCATAAAGATCATGCAATTACGAAAGTCGATGGTTTTGGTACCGGAAGTGAGGTTCAGCTTGCCAGTATCCAGCACATTCATTAAACCGCGAATGACTTCTGTGGAGGCTTTCTCCAGCTCATCAAATAGCACAATCCCCGGGCGGGTATGACTGCCTGCAATGGCGGTTTCATCAAACAGGCTATGACCTTCTTTGGAGCCGACATATCCCGGAGGTGCACCAGTAATGGCTGCGGCATAATGTTCCTGTGCCAGAGTGTTCATATCGATGCGGCAAAAAGCATCAGGACGGCCGTAAATCGCTTCGGCAATCAGGCGTACCGTTTCAGTTTTACCGACACCGGTCGGGCCGAGCATCAAGGTCACGGACAAGGGACGCTCGGGACTGGAAAAATCGGCTTTGACCACATGCAGCATTTTTTCAATTTCATTCAGGGCGGCATCCTGACCAATAATGCGCTGCTGCAACAGCTGCATGACTTCAAGCGGTTCAAAATGAAAACGTGGCTTGCCAATCAGTTTATCTTTTTCAGATGTGCTATGCGTTGCAGTGTCGGGTTTGACGATATGCATGGCGTGATTGGGAGTCGTCATTCAGTTTGATCCAAATTGTTCAGATGGCCTGAGCATAGCAAAATAAGCGCAATTTACTTATAGCTTTTAGCAATCAGGTGATTGCTGGAACTTTGTATGATCATGATAAAAACAGGCGATTCGCTTGAAAATGGCATGAAAACCATCACATCATGTAGCAAAGTTTATGCAATTTAAATCAGGCTGAATGTGAACGAAAGCGCACGAGAACATATTGAAAAGATTCTGGCCCATATGACCACTTTACCGGGCGTGTACCGTATGTTGGGTCAGGATGGCGAACTGCTGTATGTCGGCAAGGCCAAAAATCTGAAAAACCGTGTGTCGAGTTATTTCGTTAAAACCATCGAGCATCCGAAAACACAGGCTTTGGTGGCGCGTATTTATGATATTGAAACGCTGGTAGTTCGCTCGGAAACCGAAGCTTTATTGCTGGAACAGAACCTGATCAAGTTGCATCGTCCGCCGTATAACATCATGCTGCGCGATGACAAATCCTATGTCTATATTTTTGTTTCCAGTGACAAGCCTTATCCACGTATTGCGGCCGGTCGCGGCAAGGGCAAACATCAGCTCGGCAAGTTTTTTGGACCGTATCCGAGTGCCTATAATGCCCGGGATACCTTGGTGGTGCTGCAAAAACTGTTTAATGTACGGCAGTGTGAAAACAGCTATTTTTCCCAGCGTAAACGTCCGTGTTTGCAGTATCAGATTAAACGCTGTAGCGCGCCCTGTGTCGGTTTAATTAGCCCTGAAGAATATAAAAATGATGTAGACAACTCGATGCGCTTTTTACAGGGTGATACCAAAGAATTGAATCAGGAGCTGATTCAGAAAATGGAAGAAGCCGCTGAAAAGCTCGAATTTGAAAAAGCTGTATTTTATCGTGATCGCATGGCCTTGCTGCGTGATGTGCAATCGCAACAGGCGATTTATAAACTCAAAGGTGAAGCCGATATTCTGGCGATTGCCTATCATGCCGGAGTGACCTGTGTGCAGATCATGCATGTGCGCAATGGTAAAATGCTGGGGGGTAAAAGCTATTTCCCGGATATGCTGGGTGATGATCTGGGGCAAATGTTGTCGGACTTCATGGCGAACTTCTATTTTCAGGTGGCCGATGAAGTTCCTGCCGAGCTGATTGTTAATGTCGAGCTTCCGGACCGCAAAGAGTTGGAACAGGCACTGCAACAGGAATTCGGCAAGAAAATACAGATCAAGCACAATGTTCGGGAAACCCGGGCCGAATGGCTGGAACTGGCCAATATGAATGTGCAGCACGCCATTAAAGGCCAGCTGGCCAATCATTTTGAACTGAATGAACGTTTCCATCAGCTGGAACAGGTGGTGGGACGTCCGATTGACCGGATTGAATGTTTTGATATCTCACATACCATGGGCGAAGCCACCATTGCTTCCTGTGTGGTGTTTGATTCGGGCGGTGCGCGTAAACGCGATTATCGTCAATTTGCCATTGATGATATTACCGGCGGTGATGACTATGCGGCCATGCGTCAGGCACTGACCCGCCGTTATAAAAAAGCCATGTTGCCGGATTTACTGCTGATTGACGGCGGTAAAGGTCAGTTGCATATGGCGATGGAAGTGATGCAGGAGTTGGGACTGGATGCTTTTATGGTCGGGGTATCCAAAGGAGAAGGGCGTAAACCCGGTCTGGAAACCTTGCATTTCACTGATGGTACAAAAATCCAGTTGCCAGAAGACCATAAAGCACTGCATCTGATTCAACAGGTACGCGATGAAGCACACCGTTTTGCCATTACCAAACATCGGGCCAAACGCGACAAGAAACGTGGCTCATCGGTACTGGAAGTGATTCCCGGACTGGGGCCGAAACGCCGCCGTGACTTGCTCACCCATTTTGGCGGTATACAGGGGGTACTGAAAGCATCGGAAAATGACTTGAAGCTGGTGCCCGGGCTGGGTGATGTCATGGCCAGAACCATCTATAAGGTGTTACATGAATAAATTCAGGCAGATTGGCCAAAATGCTCACTGACGCAGCAGTCATTGATCATTCACAACAGTCCAAAATAAGTGAAAGATAGAGCCAATTAAAAAATCCAAAGGACGAAGGATGTCACTGCGCCAATTATTCACTGCGATCGGACAGGACGAATGGGTCGATATTCCGCAAGGCTGGTTACAGGGGCGCACCATTTATGGTGGACTGGTGGCCGGGATGATGATGCACAAAGCCTTACTCGCGGTTGCAGATGCAGAAAAACAGCTGTTAAGTACCAGTGTGACCTTTGTTGGTCCAGTCCAGCTGGCACCAGTTCGATTGAGTGCTGAAATTTTACGTCAAGGCAAGTCCGTGACCACGGTTGAAGTGCGGCTCTGGCAGGACGATGCTGTGCAAAGTATTTTGATTGCCAGTTTTGGCACGCATCGCCAGTCGACTATTTCCGTGCAACAGGAACGACTTGCACCTGAATTTCTTATGCCTGAGCAATTAAACATTGCGGAGCATCATCCTTTAGCGCCGGAATGTTTTGGACAGATGGATCTGGTCTGGGTAGATGGACAGTATCCATGCACTGGCAGTGTGAAACCTGATTTTAGTGGCTGGATGCGTTTTAATCCGGATCGGCATGACAATCGGGAAATGAGCATCGCCGACTTGATGGTGGCTTTCGATATGTGGCCACCTGGTGTCTTGCCGATGTTTAACACATTTGCACCGGCCAGTTCGCTGACCTGGCATGTGACCTATGTGCACCCTTTAAACAGTCATCTGCATGATTGGTTTAAATATAAAGTATTTACCGATTATGCTGCTGAAGGTTATTCGACCGAGTATGCGCATCTTTGGGATGCAGCAAACAGATTGATTGCGATTTCCAGACAGACAGTTACCGTGTTTGCCTAGTGACACTTTATAGCAATTCGTATAAAGTGACTCTCACTAACGATGAATCAATCCTCAAAATATGTGTGGTTTTTCATTGTACATAAAGGGGAAAAATTGGCGGTGTCTATGACTACAGGTCGCATCCTGAATATTCCAAATATCTTGACTTTGGCGCGTATTGCTTTAATACCTGTTTTCTTGCTGGTGGCTTATTGGCCCCCTGCAGTGGGTGTTTCTGGTCATGATACAAATATGACTCGTCACGTTATTTTAACAGCCATTTTTGTCATTGCTGCTGTCACGGACTGGTTCGATGGCTATTTGGCCCGCTCACTCAATCAAACTTCTGCATTCGGCCGTTTTTTGGACCCTGTAGCGGATAAGCTGATGGTTGCGGCTGCATTGATTGTTCTGGTGCAATGGCAACCCACCATTTCTATGGCTTTTGCTGCCATTGTCATTATTTCACGTGAAATTACGGTTTCTGCCTTACGCGAGTGGATGGCAGAGCTTGGGGCACGTACCAGCGTGGCTGTCTCGACTGTAGGTAAATATAAAACCGCTTTCCAGATGATTGCGATTTCAGTATTTTTACTGAATTGGCAACCATTTGAAATGCTGGCTTATGCATTGCTTTACACTGCTGTAGTGCTGACGTTATGGTCGATGTTTATTTATTTAAAGGCTGCATGGCCCTATTTAAAACAGCCCTAAGTTTAGCTTTAAAAATAAAAAACGTCCTAAAGGGGGCGTTTTTTTATTTCTATAAGCCTTTCGGGCAAAGATAAGGATTAAAAATAGCAAATAAAAAAAATCCTAGATTTTGGGGGAAATCTAGGATTGAAATCGGGGATATTTATAGTTGTTATAAGATGTTTAACCATCTACTTGAGACCAAGTATAGGGGAGGACAACTGCCAAATCATGTAGGTTATTGTATTGTAATGTATCGTTTTATTGAGAAATGTAGTTTTGAATTACAGTTATTTCTAAATATTTAAAAGGTTTATGGAATAAGTAGAATTTTTTAAATTACCAAATAAATAGAAAATGAATGCCTAATTGGGATTTTCAGAAAAAATAAAAAAGCCTTATAAGAAATGTTTTTGACAATTAAATTACCCGGAAACGAATATTGTTAGCATGGATTTAAGTGAATAGCTTCCTCAGCTAAAAAGGGAATCTTTTGAGATTCCCTTTTGACAATCAAAACTACGCGCTTCGCTTGTCTTGCGTAAAATTCAGATCAGCTTAAAAAAGAATCCCCTTTATTGGGGATTCTTTTTAGATTAAAGCCTGCGCGAGCAAAGCTCTTGCCTTGCGGAGCAGTGCTCCGCTTAATCACGCCTCAGGCTTTAGGCCCTCAGCTTTTTCCAGTGACTCATCATTGTTAAAGAATTTCTCACGCTGTTCTTCAAGAAATTTTTTCGCATCCGGTTCAAACACGTTTAGGCGTTTTTCATTGATGAGCGTAGTTTGATGCTTGAGCCATTCCTGCCAGGCTTGTTTGGACACGGTGTCAAACAGTTCCTGACCCTTTACCCCCGGGAAGGGAGCAAAGTCTAAACCTTCCATTTCTGTTTGATACTTACGGCAAAAAACTTGTCGAGACATATCCGTTTTCCTTAAGCGTAGAGTTTTTCTAAACGAGCGTAAGCACGAGCAATCGCTGCTTCAACCTGTGCAGGTGCCGTACCACCAATGTGGTTACGTGCATTGACAGAGGCTTCAAGCGTCAAGGCTTTTTCAAACACATCAGCTTGAATCAGACCAGAGAACTGTTGCAGCTGTTCAAGTGTCAATTCAGACAGGTCTTTACCTTCTTGCACACCTAGCGCAACTGCTTTACCGACAATTTCATGTGCATCACGGAATGCCACGCCATTTTTCACCAGATAATCTGCAAGGTCAGTTGCAGTCGAGAAACCGCGAAGCGCTGCTTCACGCATGATTTCGATATTTGGAACCAGTGCAGGAATCATGTCGGCAAAAGCCATCAATGAACCACGAACAGTATCGATTGCGTCAAATAATGGTTCTTTATCTTCCTGGTTATCTTTGTTATAGGCCAAAGGTTGACCTTTCATCAGCGTTAATAGACTCATCAAGTCGCCGTATACGCGGCCAGTCTTACCACGAATCAACTCTGGAACATCCGGATTTTTCTTTTGCGGCATGATTGAAGAGCCGGTACAGAAACGGTCTGGAATGTTGACAAATTTGAATTGCGCAGAAGTCCACAGAATCATTTCTTCAGACATACGTGACAAGTGCATCATAATTAAAGATGCAGCAGCATTGAATTCAATACCGAAGTCACGGTCAGACACGGCATCCAGCGAGTTTTCACACACGGCTTCAAAACCTAAAAGCTGTGCGGTGTATTCACGCTCGATCGGATAAGTGGTACCTGCAAGTGCAGCAGAACCAAGCGGCAAGCGATTCACACGCTTACGGCAGTCAATTAAACGTTCAGAGTCACGTACCAGCATTTCAAACCACGCCATCAAGTGGTGACCAAAAGTCACAGGCTGAGCGGTTTGCAGATGGGTAAAGCCCGGCATAATGGTATTGGTATTTTTCGCCGCCAGACCCAAAATGCCTTTTTGTAATTTTTGCAATAACTCTAAAATCGCATCAATTTCATCACGTACATATAAACGGATGTCTGTCGCCACCTGGTCGTTACGGCTACGACCGGTATGCAGTTTTTTACCGGTGATGCCAATACGACTGGTCAAGCGCGACTCGATATTCATGTGCACATCTTCTAGGTCAATGCGCCATTCGAATTCACCTGCTTCAATTTCAGCTTTAATGGTGTTTAGGCCGTTAATGATGTCATCGCGTTCTTGTTCTGTTAAAACGCCTACTTTGGCAAGCATGGTTGCATGCGCAATAGAACCTGCAATATCTTGTTTATAAAAGCGTTGGTCAAATTGAACAGATGCTGTAAATTCAGCAACAAATGCGTCAGTAGCTTCAGAGAAACGACCGCCCCACATACCCGAAGTTTGGGCTTGTGACGGATTTGAGGAATTAGAAGATGTGGTCATATCGGCTCAATAAAATAAAAAGCAGTAATTTGAACAAGAGTATAGCAAATTCAGAATCACTTGCCGAAAAACAAAGCGATCCAGCTTCGACCTATACAGATGATCGGAAAAACAATGACGCCTATTTTTTTACGAAAATAGGGCATTGGCAACATCTAATTGAATTATTTATTGCCAGCAATATTTTGGCGGTCATCTTGGCTCTGGCAGAAGCACAATCCTGGACGGCTTTAAGTGTGGGGCGTCTGCTGCAATATATATTGTTCATTGATTGGGTTTTACTGGCTTTTGTTGCCTTGATTGAGCGCCTGCAGAGAAAAATTCAGCACTTCAGTTTTGGGCAGACCCTGGTTGCGGGCTTTGTTTTACTGCAGATTATTGTGTTATTGACCACGGTGGTGTTGAACGGTGTTATTTTCTTTGGACAAAATTTTCAATTCCAGCATTTGACGTTACAGGTTTTATTCGATGGCGCTGGATTACATCTCAGTTATGGGGTGCTGATTGGAAGTTTTTGTTTTCGCTATCTTTATATGCGTGAGCAATGGTCGCGTCAGCAAAACAGTGAATTAAACGCACGTATTCAGGCCATGCAGGCGCGGATCCATCCGCATTTTTTATTTAATAGCTTAAATACGTTGATCAGTCTGATTACCATTGATCCGGATAAAGCGGAACAAATGTTACTGAATTTATCACAGTTATTTCGGGCCAGTTTTAAAGAACTTAAACTGGTGCGCTTAAAAGATGAAATTGAACTGTGCCAGCGTTATCTGGCCATTGAACAGATTCGCTTGGGGGATCGCTTACAGGTAGAGTGGAAATATGACGATGAAGTTCTATTTTCTCAGATACAAATTCCTTTATTAACTTTACAACCTTTAGTGGAAAATAGTATTTTTCATGGAGTTGAAAAATTTCTAACAAAGAGTACGATAAGCATATTGATTGAAATATTGCAAAATCAAGTCAATATAGTCATTACTAATCCTTATGCACAGGATAAAATAAATTTACGACAGGGACATGGTATTGCAGTTGAAAATGTTAAGCAGCGGCTTGAAGCTTATTATGGGCACTCTGCAACTTTTCAGACATACGCGGGGAAGGGAATATTTACCACAGTTGTGCAATATCGATATAAATAAAAGATCATAGTTAACCTATAAAAAAAATGATGTTGACTGTGAAGGAGGAGAAATGGACATCCTGATTTGCGATGATGAACCTCTCGCCGTAGAGCGCTTGTCACGTTTAGTTACGCAATTGGGACATCAGGTGGTTGCCACTGCAAGTTATGGGCAGCAAGCAATTGAAATGACTCAATTCTATGAGCCGGATGTAGTACTGTTAGATATTCAAATGCCTGAAATGGACGGCTTGAGCTGTGCTGAATATTTGCGCCAGCTTGATCCTATGCCCGCCATTGTTTTTTGTACGGCTTATGATGAACATGCTTTGGAGGCATTTAAGTCGCATGCAGAAGGCTATTTGCTAAAACCGGTGATGCAGCAGGAATTGCAACAGGTATTAGATCATTTAACAAAACTGACTCAAGCACAAATGAGCAACTTAAAACAAAAAGAAGATATGGACGAACTCAATATAAAACGCCATCAGATTGTGGCGAAAACCTATCGTGGTGTGGAATTGATCCCTGTAGAAAATATTTATTATTTTTTGGCAGATCAAAAATATGTCACGGTACGGCATAAAAATGGCAGTGTACTGATCGATGAAACCTTAAAAGATCTGGAAAACGAATTTGGCGACCAGTTTATTCGAATTCATCGCAATGCTTTGGTTTCAGTACATTTCCTGGATGGTCTTGAAGTGATCAGTTCGGGACAGTATCAAGTGCGTTGCCGTGAACTGGAAGAACGCCTGGCGGTCAGCCGACGTCATCTGCCCAATTTAAGAGAACGCATCCAAAAGATCTAAATCTGTTTTCATAAATTTAGGTGACAAGGAGAATGCAAATTTACTTGCATTTTCCAGTCAGCACGTTAAGTTTACACTAACGCACTTATTGACTGTTTCTTGGATTTATGAAGATTTTGAAGATTGCAACTCGACAAAGCCCGCTTGCTTTATGGCAGGCGGAACATATTCGTGCCCGTTTGGAAGCATTACATGCGGATCTTAAAGTTGAGTTAGTGACCTTCGTCACCCAAGGTGACAAAATTCTGGATACGCCTTTAGCCAAGATTGGCGGAAAAGGACTTTTTGTTAAAGAGCTGGAAGCAGCCCTGCTGGATGGCCGTGCAGACTTGGCGGTGCATTCAATGAAAGATGTGCCGATGGCTTTGCCTGAAGGACTGAGCCTTGCGGTGATCTGTGAGCGTGAAGATCCGCTGGATGCCTTTGTGTCTAATACTTATGCAAGTTTTGATGACTTGCCACAAGGCGCCAAAGTGGGTACATCGAGCCTGCGTCGTAAAAGCCAGATTTTAAAAGCCCGTCCCGATTTGGAAATTATCGATTTACGGGGTAACGTGGGGACGCGTTTATCCAAACTGGATGCAGGTCTTTATGATGCTATTATCTTGGCAAGTGCGGGTTTAAAGCGTTTGGGGCTGGCTGAACGTATTCGTCATACGCTGCCAGCGGAAGTGAGCTTGCCGGCAGTTGGACAGGGGGCGCTTGGTCTGGAATGTCGTGCGGCAGATCAGGCTGTGCTGGAGCTTATTTTACCACTGTTACATCGCGAAACTGATGTGTGTGTACGTGCAGAACGCGCATTTAATGCCTATTTGGAAGGGGGCTGTCAGGTCCCGATTGCAGGGCATGCGACTTTAATTGAAGGTCAATTACATATTGAAGGTCGTGTTGGTAGTGTAGATGGTGCGACTTTATTAAAAGCTAAACTGAGCGGAACACCTGAACAGGCTGTAGAGCTGGGTGAAATGCTAGCGCAAAAATTAGTTGAACAAGGCGCTGGCGATTTATTGAAAGCCCTATATTAATATGCTGTTTATCAATACACGTCCGCAGGACCGTGCAGAAAGTTTGAGTCATGCCTTACGTATGGCTCAAATTGAGGTGTTGGATTTACCTTTATTGCAATTGCTGCCTCGACCCTGGTCAGCTGACTTGTCTGAACTTTATCAGCAATTGCCTGCTGCTCAGGTGATTGTGGTGGTGAGTCCCACGGCCGTGCAAATCGGCATGGATTATTTAAAACAATCATGCATAACGCTGGATCAGCTTAAACATATTCAGTGGATTGCGGTCGGGGATCGCACTGCTCAGGCTCTGGCACAATATGGTATTTCTGCCGAAGTCCCCAAAGTTGAAACATCGGAAGGAATGTTACAGCTTCCTGTTTTACAAACCCTCAATTCAGGTCAGTGTCTGGCTTTTTGGCGTGGTGAAGGGGGGCGGATGTTTATGATGGATCAGTTAAAACAGCAAGGCATGCGAATTCTAAATTTTGTTTTATATGAGCGCCGTTGTCCTGTATTTACTCAGCAAGATTTAGCTAATGTATTATCTTTATTAGAAAAACAAAAACAGTATGCTATGGTAGTCAGTAGCGAAGCGGGTTGGTTAAACTGGATTCAGCTCATGCAACATCAGAGGCACCTTATTGCAAGAGGGCATTATTTGGTTTTAGGGGAGCGCCTGTATCAAGTTGTTTCGAATTATAAAAAAAATCATGCAACATGTTTTAATATCACGCGACTACCTGATTTAAAAACAGATTCAATTCTGCAGAAGCTTGTTGTTGTGCAAGGGAACACATGAAGAAAATACTCATTTTATTATTTATTTTAAGTCTACTGTGGATTGCTAAATTAAGTTATGACTTATTCAATCTTACTGCACAACAAACAGAATTAAATACCAGTCTGCATCGAATTGAACAGAATAATGCAAACTTAAATGATCAATTTGTCGCTTTACAGCGCAAAGTCATGCTGACAGGAGAGTCTGCACCGGCAAGTTCGCAGGCTGCAGAGAATTTAAAAACCATTCAGGCGGCAAGTATTGATCCTGTTGTGGTGATTAAACAGCAACTAGAATTAATTGAATTTATGCTGCAACAACAACAGTTTACTGCAGCTCTGGATAAATTAACCCGTTTGGATCAAAATCTTGAGCAATATGCCCTCGCGGCACCATTGAAGCAAAGCTTGCATCAGGTGATTGCCAAAGACCATCAGCTTATTCAGCATTTTGTCAGTGAGCGGATAGCTCAGCAAATCAAAGTGGATGCGCTTATTCAGCAACTTGATGCTGCGCTGGCCCAAGAGTTACATGCACCCCAATTAAACGCGAGTCAGGCATCGGGTAAATCTTTCTGGCAACGTTGGCTAGTGATTGAACCTGCGAAACAACCTGCTACGGCGCTTATGCAGCGTCCGTTAATTTTAAAAGAAGCGCAGCTCCGACTGCTCATTGCGCAACAAGCCTTAAAACAGGGGCAATATTTAGAGTATCAAAAATCCCTGACTGAAATTATTCAATTATTAAATCAAATCCCCGATGAGAAGTCGCGACAGCTGATTCAGAATATCCAGAAGATCAAAGGATTTACAGTTTTGCCTACGCCTAGTTTAAATACACGTGCATTATTGGGATGATAAATTCATGAAGCAGATTTTACTGGCCTATGCTTTTATCAGCCTAATTATTATCGCAGGTTTAAGTGTTTTAAGTTATGGGTATGGCGCAGGTTATGTTTATTTATACTGGCGTGAATGGCAAATTCAAACCAATATCTGGATCATGTTTATTATTCTGGCCAGTTTAAGCCTGTTGATCCAATTATTGTGGTTACTCATTAAACGTTATTTAACCCGGGAAAAACGCAAGCTGGAAACAGTTTTTAATTTTAAAAACTTGCACCCTTATGAACAGTTGGCAGTAATTTGGTTATTAGAGGCGGCACAAGATCAACATCAATTTATTCAAAACGTCTTTTCTCAATCGGGTTTATTAAAGTGGATTATTGGTTCACGTTTGTATTGGATGCAGCAGCAATATCCCCAAGCACTTGCCATCTTAAACCAAAGTAATGCCATGGCATTTGAATTGGCCGAAATACAGCGTATAGAAATTTACCTGTCGCAAAATGATGCCGAGCAAGCATTAACCCATCTTGAATTCTTAAATCAACATGAGCTTTCACCCTGGTTAAAAGATGTAAAAAGTGCATATGATTTAAGATTAACCAGTTTATGGGAAAAGTTTGCCATTCAGTTTCCCTGGATGTATTTACGCTCGACTAAATATGGACATCTGGGCACAGAAAAAAAACAGGAATGGTTACAGCAATTATTGGTTAATTTTGATCAGGCCAATATCGAAAGTTTGCAAAATTTGCAACAGCGCTATTTAGACTTGCAGGACCAGATTTATAGCCGTGATTATGAGATTAAAGTGTTATGGTTAAAGCTGTTATCACGTATGCCGGAAATGAGCCAGCAGCATGAAGCCTTGGTCTTACATTTACTGGATCAACAGTTTAATCAAGACGTTTTTTATTTATGGTTCCAGCAGCAATTATTAAAGCAAAGTCCGGATTATTTAATGGTTGAGCAACGAATTGACTATTGGGAAAGTAAATATCCTTCTTTACCTGTATTTGCCTTTGTGAAGTGGCATGTATATACCGCTACTGCAAGAGCGGCTGAAGCTGACCAATTGCTAGAGTTATACCCAGATAATGTGATGATGAATTATTTAAGAATTAAATCTACTTTAAAAGGTCAGGATGATTTGATTAAGCAGTTAAATTTAATTTTTGAAAATAATGCAAATTTTGTTGAAATAAAAATATAAAGGCAAGGAATATGCTCACTCTGTCCGATTATCCGGTGATTTATGATCAGTCTGTTGCTTGGGGCGATATGGATGCTTTTGGGCATGTAAATAACGTGATGTATTATCGTTATATCGAAAGTGCCCGCATTTTTTATATGAATGTCTTGAATATTTTTGCACAGGATGTTTATACAGTGGTTGCTTCTAACCAATGCAAATATATTAGTCCTCTATTTTATCCAGACCAGCTTAAAATTGGTGTGCGTGTTGAAGAAATTCGTAATAGTGCCTTTCGTATGAGCTATTTATTATGGAGCGAGTCGCAACAAAAAACTGTTGCCGTGGCAGAAGCAGTGATTGTCTGTGTAAATAAGCACAACATGCTTAAAACGGAAATACCGGAAATTATTCGCCATAAAATTACAGAAATTGAGTTAAGCGTAAAACATTTAATTTTAAATTAAGGTTTTTCCAATATAGTGGGCCGTAAAATCTGTTTAGCTAATTTTTATTTATTTAAAAAATTCTATTGAATGTTGTAAATAATAAAAATATTATGAGCTAGTTTTAATTAAAAAAATATAAAGCCTTTTTTGGAGTTAATATGATGCCTGACATTAGTAATTTGTCTGTTGAAGAGTTAAAGCGTTTACAAGTTGAAGCTGAAGCATTAATTGCTTCTAAAAATGATCAGGCAGTTGAAGATGCCTATCAGCAAATTTTGGACATTGCTGATAACGTTGGTTTAAGCATTGAACAAATTTTAGAGTTTGGTGCAACCAAGCGTAAGAAAAGTACACGCAAATCTGTAGAACCACGTTATCGCAGCAAAAAGAATTCAGCAGATACTTGGACTGGTCGTGGTAAACAACCGCGCTGGTTGGTTGCAGAACTTGAAAGTGGTGCAAAATTAGAAGATTTTCTCATTTGATGGAAATATTCATCAGATAGTCATCTAATCGAATTAAATTAAAAAAACCAGGCTTTTAAGCGTGGTTTTTTTATATCTATTTTTTATCACTTGGAATTGGCGTTGAGAAAAAAGTGTGCATAATGGGGTAGAAATATAATATTCGTGTTAAGGGAAGAATAATTGACATGTGGGTCGTGGTGGGATGATTAAAAAACCCAAATATATCACTTGGTGGATTTTCTCCGTCAGTGTCTTTTTAATGTTCATATTACTCCAAATTCCAGCGGCTTGGCTGATTTCAAAATTTTATAAAAACAACCAGATTTTACAAAATGTCAGCGGTAATATTTGGCAGGGGCAAGCAGATTGGCAGAAGGGCAATTTAACCGGGTCGTTGAGTTGGAAAACACGTCCTCTGGATATTTTTTTGCTGCGTTTGGGGGCAAACATAGAGTTACATAGTGGGAATACCCAGCTCGATGCCGTTGTTGGCTATGGTTTTGGCAAAAAAATAATGGTCCATGACTTGAATGGCCAGGTTGCGCAGGAAACGCTGAAACATTTGGTGGAATGGCAGTGGCCGGTCAATGCCATTCAATTGCAGGATATCAATTTTAATTTTAAAAAAGAACAGGGTTTTGCCGGGGCTGAAGGTCAGTTGCAATGGGCGGGTGGCGAGCTGGTTTATAATTATGCCCAGCGTCAGGATCAAATGAATATTCCTTCCTTGAAAGGAAAATTGTCGGATGAAAATAATAAGCTGTTTTTTGATATCCGGGATCAGCGTGATCAAAAGCTAATGGCATTGGAACTGGATCAAAACGTGATGCTCGATCTGCGGTTGACTCAACGTCTGCTGCTGAATATCTCTTCCTATAATGGTAAAGCTGGTTTGGATACCTATGTGGTAAGTTCGCGCCAACCTTTGTTTAAAGGTGGCCTCTAATGAATCAGTGGCTAGAAAAAATTCAACAACTCAACTGGAAGCAGACAGACCGGATTGCTCCCTTATTTTTGGTCCTGCTGATTTTATATTTATGCTGGAAGTTGGCAAACATTTTTTGGCTGCTGGTGGCGCCGCCTCAGGTCATGCAGCTGGACCGTGTTGAGCTGGGTTCACAGCAGCCACAGGTACCCAATATTTCTTCATTTGCCCTGTTTCAGGAAGCAGGTAGAACAGCTGTGGCAGAAGACACGGCCAATTTGATTTTGCAAGGTGTGGTGGTCGGTCACCCCAATCAGTTTTCCTCCGCAGTCATTAAAGTCAATGATCAGGCCGATCGCTATCAGGTGGGTGAAAATATTGCCCCGACCTCTTATCAGTTGGCTGAAGTGTACTGGGATCGGGTAGTGTTGCGTCAAAGTAATGGGACTACGCGAGAACTACAATTCAAAGGTATGGAAAATGGTCTGGATCAGAGCATTATTCCGCCTGTAGCAACAAACAGCTTACCGATGAATAATCAGACCACACCGCCTATGCCCAGTCAGGAACAAAATGCTTTAGGGCAGGCGGTGCAGAAGATACAGGAAGACCGTGATCAGTATTTAAAAGATATGGGGGTCAATGCAGCGAGTGGAGGCTATGAAGTTACGGCAAGAACGCCAGCGGCATTGCGCAGTAAGCTGGGACTGCAACCAGGTGACCGGATCATGTCTTTAAATGGACAGGCTGTGGGGCAGGGGCAAAGTGATGCCCAGCTGCTGGAACAGGCTCGACGTGAAGGTCAGGTCAAAATAGAAATAAAGCGTGGTGATCAAGTGATGACCATACAACAAAATTTTTAAGTGATGCATCGTCACCTTACAGGATTAGGAAGCACGAAACTTTATGGCTTTATTTAATCATCATCGTCCAGTGTGGGCTTTATTCGCGGCTGCACCCCTGATTGCTATGGTGAGTACCTCTACTCAAGCGCAAACATGGAAAATCAACTTACGAGATGCTGATTTAACTGCATTTATTAATGAAGTAGCTGATATTACCGGGAAGAATTTTGCTGTTGATCCACGTGTGCGCGGCAATGTCACGGTCATTTCCAATAAGCCTTTAAATAAAGCCGAAGTCTACGATCTGTTTCTGGGCGTATTGAACGTGAATGGTGTGGTCGCCATTCCTTCAGGCAATACCATCAAACTGGTTCCAGATAGCAATGTTAAAAGTTCCGGTGTGCCTTTTGACAGCAAGCACCGTGCGACTGGGGACCAGATTGTGACACGGGTGATCTGGCTGGAAAACACCAACCCGAATGACCTGATTCCTGCCATCCGTCCATTGATGCCGCAATTTGCCCATTTGTCGGCAGTGGCTGGAACCAATGCACTGATTGTGTCAGACCGTGCCAGCAATATTTATCAGCTGGAAACCATTATCCGTAATCTGGATGGTACCGGACAAAATGACATTGAAGCGGTGAGCCTGCAATCTAGTCAGGCTGAAGAAATGATTGGTTTGTTGGAATCCATGAGCTCTACCGGTGCAACCAGAGATTTAAAAGGTTCCCGTATCCGTATCATTGCAGATACCCGCACCAACCGCATTGTATTGAAAGGTGACACCGCAACACGCAAACGCATCCGCCAGATGATTGAAATGCTGGATGTACCGGCAGCAGATCGTTTGGGTGGTTTAAAAGTGTTTCGCTTAAAATATGCCAGTGCCAAAAACCTGGCGGAAATTTTACAGGGCTTGGTGTCTGGTCAGTCGTTATCCGGTTCATCCAATTCAAATAGTTCATCAAACAATAATGTGATGAACAATTCAAACAATAACAATTCGGGCAGTAGCTCATCCAGCAGCAGTTCTTCCAGTATTTCGACCCCAAGTATTAATCTGGGTGCAGGATCAAACAGTAGCAATCAGAATAGCATCACCAGTTTTAATGCTAATGGCGTCAGTATTATTGCTGATGACAGCCAAAATTCATTGGTAGTGAAAGCTGATCCACAACTGATGCGTGAAATTGAATCCGCCATTCAGCAGCTGGATATCCGTCGTCAACAGGTCCTGATTGAAGCCGCCATTATTGAAGTGGAAGGCAATGATGCCGATCAGCTGGGTGTGCAGTGGGCTTTGGGTGATCTGACCAACGGCGTCGGCTTAATCAACTTTAGCAATGTCGGTGCAAGTATTGCCGAGCTTGCCGCTGGATATGTAACCAGTGGTGCGGCAGGTGCTGCGGCCAATTTGGGAACCGGTACCTCGCTGTTACTTGGCGATTACAGGGAAAGCGATAACGGTTCACGCAAACTGTATGGTGCATTGATTCAGGCCCTAAAAAGCAAAACCAAGTCCAATCTGCTCTCGACACCTTCCATTGTCACTATGGATAATGAAGAGGCTTATATTGTAGTGGGACAGAACGTGCCCTTTGTGACCGGTTCTGCAACCACGACTTCAGCAGGGTTGAATCCTTATACCACGGTAGAACGCAAGGATGTCGGTGTTACGTTAAAGGTAGTGCCGCATATTGGGGAAGGTGGTTCGGTGCGTCTTGAAGTCGAGCAGGAAGTTTCTGCGGTACAGGACAAAGGCCAAGCATCGGACTTGGTCACCAGTAAGCGTGCCATTAAAACCTCGATTCTGGCAGAACATGGACAGACTATTGTTTTGGGTGGCTTGATTTCCGACAACTCGATTCATAGCCGTCAGTCGGTACCGGGTTTGGGTGCAATACCAGGTTTGGGGCGTCTCTTCCGTGCCGATGCCAAATCCAATGAGAAGCGCAATTTGCTGGTCTTTATCCATCCCACGATTGTTGGAGATAGTAAGGATGTGCGCCGTTTGTCGCAGCAGCGTTACAGCCAGTTGTACAGCTTGCAGTTGGCCATGGATCAGGATGGTACTTTTGCCACATTACCTGAAAATGTAGAAGACATTTATCAGCAGCGCATTCCGGTTACCTCATCGGCACCGAAAGCCTCTGATTATCAAACATTGCCATCAGCAACCCAAAATCAGCCCAATACAGCCACGTTTAGTACACCGGTTGCGATAGAACCGGTAGTGCAGAAACAAAGTGTTGCTATGCCGGTGACCGAGGTTAAAAAAACCAAAAATACCGTGACCACAACCACGATTCGTTCTGGTTCTTGACAGCGTGGCTAAAGAATTGAATATTTGCCGTGATATGATGATTCAAAATCACAAAGAGAAGTGCATTTCATGACTTGGAAAATACAAGCAATTACCGGTGAATTAACGGGACAGGAAATCAGCATCGACCGTGATATGTTGGTCGGGCGCCATCAGAGTGCAGATATCGTATTGCAGGCCGGGGAAATTTCCCGTAAACATGCAGCTTTCTTGCTCAAAGACCAAGCCTTATGGCTGCAAGATTTAAACTCATCCAATGGCACCTTTGTTAATGATGTACGTATTGAACATGAAACCTTGTTAAAAGAAGGGGATATCGTTCAGTTCGCAAGCCTGAAATTTTCAGTTCTAGAACCTGCTCAAGCAATAGATGTGCCGCTTGAGATTGAACAGACCGTCGCTGCATTAAATCAGGAAGGGCCAGCAGTTAAACAGCCTGTAGAAACTGAAGTGCTAAAGACCGTAGCACAGCAAATGAATGATCAGGGCATGCCTGAACTGACCGAGCGCGATGCCAGCGTTCAGCTGAGTCGTGATGGTATGCCACAAGGGGTTGCCATCCCGAAACCTGCACCTATTCCTGAAGGTGTAGACTTGAGTACAATTCCCGAGAAGCAAATACCTATCGCGGTTGAAACACCGGTATCACGTGTAGAGCAAGTCAAGGAAGAGCAGAAAAATGCATCGGTGGGCCTAATCTCCATTGTTGTATTGATTATCCTTGCAATCATTGCCTGGTTGTTCTTTAAATAAGCCTGCACGCGACATACAATAAAGGCATGCAATCGCATGCCTTTATTGTATCTGTATGGTCGAAATCAATCATAAGAGGGAAATGATGTCTGTAGCAAAACTTGCAAGCCGTAAACTGATTTTATTTGACTTGGATGGTACCTTGGTTGACTCGGCATCAGATTTATACCGGGCCATGAACATGAGTCTCAATGTCTTGCAATTGCCGACCGTGACTGAGCAACAGGTGCGTACCTGGATCGGTAAGGGCACCTCTGTTTTTTGCCATAGCACTTTGCAATATCTTACCGGAAAGGTCGATCCTGCACAGCATCAGCAATTATTGGCGACTTTTTTAAGTATTTATAATGCAGATCCCTGTGTGGATACCCAGCCTTTTAAAGGGGTAGTTGAATTTCTTGACTGGGGTTTAAGCTGCAATAAGCAAATGATTTGTGTCACCAATAAACCCGAACAGCCGGCACGTGCGATTGTTGAAGCCTTGGGGCTGAATCATTATTTTGTCGATGTGATTGGCGGGGACCGTTTTGAAGAACGTAAACCTCATCCACGGCAGTTGCTGTTTTGTGTTGGTGAATATAATGCCACTGCGGCAGAAACGCTCATGATTGGGGACTCCAGTAATGATGTGGAAGCAGCAAGACGTGCGGGAGTTGATTGTATTGTGGTGAGCTATGGCTATAATCATGGTGAAGATATTCATGATTGCCAGCCGCAACAAGTGGTTGATGATTTAACAGAATTACTTGCGCAATAAGTGAAAATTAAGGATAGTGGAATGAGAAATTGTATGGTTTTTCGATGGCGAAACTAAGTCAGATTACAGGAAAACAAACTTAAACCAGCCATATCGAAAACATAGAGAATACTCATGACAACTCAAGCTCAATTCGAACAGTTAAAATCTGAGGGTTATAACCTGATTCCGGTTTATCGTCAGCGTTTGGCCGATACCGAAACTCCATTATCCGTATTTGCACGTCTGAAAGACCACAGTCAGGCCTATCTGTTTGAATCGGTCGAGGGAGGAGAGAACTGGGCACGTTATTCCATTATCGGTTTGGGTGAGTCCACTGTTTTTTCATGCAACCGCGGTGTATTAACCGTTCAGCAGGTGGATGGTTCTGTTGATACTCAGTCATGTAGCGACCCATTTCAGTATATCCGTGATTTTCAGGCGCAGTTCCATGTGCCGACGCAAAAAGATTTGCCTGATTTACCGAGTTTCACCGGTGGGCTGGTGGGCTATTTTGGCTATGATTCGGTACGCTATATTGAACCGCGCCTAAAAAATGTGCCTGAAGCCGATCCGGTCGGTTTGCCGGATATCTGGATGATGCTGTCTAAAACCGTCATTGTGTTTGATAACTTAAAAGACACCTTGTTCCTGATTGTACATGCAGATGCAAATGATCCCGAGGCCTATGCCAAAGCCCTGGCTCAATTGGATGAACTGGAAAATACGCTGGCAACCCCGATCAGCCTGCAAGCCAAAAAACATACCGCTCCCCATTTTGAGTCTTTAACCGGGCATGACAAGTTTATCGAGTCGATTGCCAAGGTGAAGGAATATATTAAAGCGGGCGATGTCATGCAGGTAGTGCCGGGGCATCGTATGGTCTCGGACTTCGATGGCGAGCCTTTACAGGTCTATCGTGCCTTGCGTCATCTGAATCCATCACCGTATCTGTTTCTGGTTCAAGGGCGGACTTTAGATAATCAAAAGCCATTTCATATCGTAGGATCTTCACCTGAGATTTTATCGCGTCTGGAAAATGGCATTGCGACTGTGCGTCCTTTGGCCGGGACGCGTCCACGTGGTAAAACCAAAGAAGAAGATTTGGCGCTTGAGCAAGATCTGCTTTCTGATGAAAAAGAGATTGCTGAACATTTGATGCTGATTGACCTGGGGCGTAACGATGTTGGGCGTGTGTCAAAAATCGGTAAAGTGCAGGTCACGGATAAAATGGTGATCGAACGTTATTCGCATGTCATGCATATTGTCTCGAATGTGCAGGGTGAAGTTCGCGATGATGTCGATGCGCTGGATGTGTTTAAAGCCACTTTCCCGGCAGGTACGCTTTCGGGTGCACCAAAAATCCGTGCCATGGAAATTATTGACGAAGTCGAGCCGGTCAAACGCGGAATTTTTGGAGGGGCTGTGGGTTATTTAGGCTGGCATGGTGAAATGGACATGTCGATTGCCATTCGAACCTGTGTGATTCGTGAAAATAAGGTCTATGTTCAGGCTGGCGCAGGTCTGGTTTATGACTCAAATCCTGAATCTGAGTGGAATGAAACCCAAATAAAAGCTCGCGCAGTGATCAAAGCGGTTGAATTATCATCAAACGGATTGATTTTATGAGTTTTTGACGGTTTTTTTGAAAAAAACACTTGCACGGATTCTAAGTTTTGCTAAACTGCACACCGTTCCGATACGAAACGTACGAAACACTAAGAAACGCCGGCATAGCTCAGTTGGTAGAGCAACTGACTTGTAATCAGTAGGTCCACAGTTCGAATCCGTGTGCCGGCACCATCTTAGAGGTTTGAGTAGTGGGGTAAAAGAACAACACTGAAGTAAGTGTAAAATGGTGAGATTCCCGAGCGGTCAAAGGGAACAGACTGTAACTCTGTCGCGTAAGCTTCGAAGGTTCGAATCCTTCTCTCACCACCAATTTTAAGACTTCGATAAGTGGTTTATACCAACATCGTGCGGGAGTAGCTCAGTTGGTAGAGCGGTAGCCTTCCAAGCTACATGTCGCGAGTTCGACCCTCGTCTCCCGCTCCATTGAAGTTTTTATTTGCTCTTATAGCTCAGTGGTAGAGCACTCCCTTGGTAAGGGAGAGGTCTCGAGTTCAAATCTCGATAAGAGCTCCAGATACAGTTTGGCAACTTTGTTGCAAAGATTTTAAAAAGCAGGCTTATTAGTCTGCTTTTCAAGTATTGGGTGTTTGATTTTTTAAACGACATGTCGGAGCTGGGTTTTACTCAGGATTGTGTTCGACGTAAACGAGGAAGATGAACATGGCTAAGGCTAAGTTTGAACGTAACAAGCCACACGTAAACGTGGGCACAATTGGTCACGTCGACCATGGTAAAACTACTTTAACTGCTGCGATTGCAACTATTTGTGCAAAAACTTACGGCGGTGAAGCGAAAGATTACGCAGCAATTGACTCTGCACCAGAAGAAAAAGCACGTGGTATTACCATTAATACTTCACACGTAGAATACGATTCTCCGGTTCGTCACTACGCTCACGTAGACTGCCCAGGACACGCCGATTATGTTAAAAACATGATCACTGGTGCTGCTCAGATGGACGGTGCGATCCTTGTATGTGCTGCGACTGACGGTCCTATGCCACAAACTCGTGAACACATCCTTTTGTCTCGCCAAGTAGGTGTACCTTACATCCTTGTGTTCCTGAACAAATGTGACCTTGTAGACGACGAAGAGTTGCTTGAACTGGTTGAAATGGAAGTTCGTGAACTTCTTTCTACTTATGACTTCCCTGGTGATGACACTCCTGTTATCCGTGGTTCAGCTTTGGCTGCGCTTAACGGTGACGCTGGTCAATATGGCGAATCTTCAGTTCTTGCTCTTGTTGAAGCGCTTGACACTTATATCCCAGAACCAGAACGTGCAATCGACAAAGCATTCTTGATGCCAATCGAAGACGTATTCTCAATTTCTGGTCGTGGTACAGTAGTAACTGGCCGTGTTGAATCAGGTATCGTGAAAGTAGGCGAAGAAGTTGAAATCGTAGGTATCAAAGATACAGTTAAGACAACTGTAACTGGCGTAGAAATGTTCCGTAAATTGCTTGACGAAGGTCGTGCAGGCGAGAACTGTGGTGTTCTTCTACGTGGTACTAAACGTGAAGAAGTTCAACGTGGTCAAGTACTTGCTAAACCAGGTACAATCAAGCCGCACACTAAATTCGATGCAGAAGTATACGTACTTTCTAAAGAAGAAGGTGGTCGTCACACTCCATTCCTTAACGGTTACCGTCCACAGTTCTATTTCCGTACAACTGACGTAACTGGCGCGATTTCTTTGAAAGAAGGCGTTGAAATGGTTATGCCTGGTGACAACGTAGAAATGTCAGTAGAATTGATTCACCCAATCGCAATGGACCCAGGTCTACGTTTTGCGATCCGTGAAGGTGGTCGTACAGTTGGTGCTGGTGTTGTTGCTAAAGTAACTGCATAATAGCAACCATAAGTTGAAATTACAGATCGGGGACTTTAGTTCCCGATTTGTACTGTAGGTCAGTAGTTCAATTGGTAGAGCGTCGGTCTCCAAAACCGAATGTTGGGGGTTCGAGTCCCTCCTGGCCTGCCATTTTTTTAAAAAAAAGCTTGATGCTGGTTAAATTGTCATATAATAAGTCGCGAAGCCTACGACGAGTACAAAAATGTCGAATGATAAATCGCGTGACGCATTAAGCGAAGCGCCAATTCCACAAAGAAATAATTCTGCTGAAGTTGTTAATTCTGGTTCCCCTTTAGATATTGTTCTATGGGTTATCGCATTGATTTTGTTAATCGGTGCAGCCATAGGGGGGCAGTATTTGCCAGCGTATTGGGCACCAGCCAATAGTGTTTGGGTGCGCGTTGGAATAATTTTGGCTTGTATCGTAGTGGCTTTAGGTTTATTATACGCCACCCATCAAGGCAAAGGCTTTGTTCGTTTGTTGAAAGACGCTCGAATTGAGCTGCGTCGTGTGACTTGGCCGACTAAGCAGGAAACGGTATCCACATCTTGGCATGTTCTTGCTGTTGTTGTAATCGCTGCCATTGTTTTATGGTGTTTTGATTACATCTTGGGCTGGTTAATGAAGTTTTTTATCGGGTAAAAGAGCTATGAAACGTTGGTACATTATTCATGCCTATTCAGGTTATGAAAAACAAGTGATGCGTTCACTTAATGATCGAATCCAGCGTAGCGCTGTAGCCGATAGCTTTGGTGAAGTCCTGGTTCCTACCGAAGAAGTGGTAGAGATGAAGGATGGTAAGAAGCGTAAATCAGAGCGTAAATTCTTTCCTGGCTACGTATTAGTCGAAATGGAAATGAATGATGATACCTGGCACATCGTTAAAGAATGTCCAAAAGTATTGGGTTTCATTGGTGGTACAGCAGAGAAACCTGCACCAATTACGCAAAAAGAAGCTGATGCGATTCTTGCGCGTGTACACAATACTGGTGAAGCACCTCGTCCTAAGACGATGTTTGAGCCAGGCGAAGAATTACTCGTTATTGATGGTCCATTTACCGACTTTAAAGGTGTGGTGGAAGAAGTTCTTTACGAGAAGTCACGTTTGACGTTGACAATCAATGTATTCAATCGTCCAACTCAGGTTGAGCTCGAATTTCGTCAAGTCGAAAAAGCGAACTGATTTAAGTTGGATTGAAAACGCCCGATTTGTTATGGATCGGGCATTGTTGTTGTAACAGTATTGTTACATAAATAGCGTTGGGGAGCCTGGCGGCGTTTGTACCCAGAGGTAATTTGAAATGGCTAAGAAGATTGACGGCTATATCAAGCTGCAAGTTCCAGCTGGTAAAGCGAATCCATCTCCACCGATTGGTCCTGCACTAGGTCAACGTGGTGTTAACATCATGGCATTCTGTAAAGAATTCAATGCTGCTACACAAAAAGTTGAACCAGGTCTTCCAATTCCTGTAGTGATTACTGTGTACAACGACAAGTCGTTCACATTTATCATGAAAACTCCACCTGCTGCTATTCTTCTTAAGAAAGCTGCTGGTATTCAAAAGGGTTCAGCTGTACCTAACAAAACTAAAGTTGGTAAGTTGACTCGTGCTCAGTTAGAAGAAATTGCGACTACTAAAGAACCAGATTTAACTGGTGCTGATTTAGACGCACGTGTACGTACCATTGCTGGTTCTGCGCGTTCTATGGGCTTGGAAGTGGAGCTATAAGACATGGCTAAATTAACTAAACGTCAAAAAGCCATTGCTGCTGCTGTAGAAGCAAACAAAGTTTACACTTTGGAAGAAGCAGTACAAGTTTTAACTAGCCTTCCTGCTGCTAAATTCAAAGAATCTTTGGATGTATCAGTAAATCTAGGTGTTGACCCACGTAAATCTGACCAGGTTGTTCGTGGCGCGACTACACTTCCTGCAGGTACTGGTAAAACTGTACGTGTTGCTGTGTTTGCTCAAGGTGCTGCTGCTGAAGCTGCTAAAGCTGAAGGCGCAGACATCGTTGGTTTTGATGATCTTGCTGAAAGCATTCAAGCGGGTAACCTTGATTTCGACGTAGTAATTGCTGCTCCAGATGCAATGCGCGTTGTAGGTAAACTTGGTACGATTCTTGGTCCACGTGGCTTAATGCCAAACCCTAAAGTGGGTACAGTAACTCCTGACGTAGCTGGCGCTGTTAAAAACGCTAAAGCTGGTCAAGCACGTTACCGTGTAGACAAAGCGGGTATCATCCACGCTGCGATCGGTCAAGTTGGCTTTGAAGCTGCTGCTGTTCGTCAAAACGTTGAAGCTCTTGTAGCTGACCTTAAGAAAGCAAAACCTGCGACTTCTAAAGGTGTTTACATCAAAAAGATCACTTTAAGCTCAACTATGGGTCCTGGTCTTACTATTGATGTAGCAAACGTATCTAACTAAGTTTGACTTAGAAAAGAATTTTAAAGCCCTGAAGATGTCTCCTTCTCCCTCTGGGAGAAGGTCGGGAAGAGGGTTAAACCTCTCCCTAGTCCTCTCCTATAAGGAGAGGGGATAATTTAGGCAAACTTTGAATTGATAAATGTAAATTTGTCAGCGTCAAAGACCTCGGGCGAGGAGAGTTCTTTGGAACTCACTTCTTAAAAGCCCAGTCCGAGTAGACGCGGTGGTGTGATTTGTTCATCCTCCGCGTGTAAGTCCAGTGATGGCCTTACGAATTGGGAGTGTACTTCTTTGTAAGTGCATAAATCACCGTTAGGAGGTTTTACAATGGCTCTTCTTATCGAAGGCAAAAAACAGATCGTAGCTGAAGTAGCTGAAGTTGCTTCTACTGCATTTGCTGCTGTTGTTGCTGACTACCAAGGTTTAACTGTTGAGCAATTAACTGCTCTTCGTGTTGAAGCTCGTAAACTAGGTGTTGCTACACGTGTTGTGCGTAATACTTTAGCTAAACGTGCTCTTCAAGATACTCAATTCAATATCTTGAATGACAACCTTGTTGGCCCAACAATCTTAGCTTTCTCAACTTCTGAAGACGACATGGGCGCAGCTGCTCGCTTGTTTGAAGAATTTGCTAAAACTAACAAAGCATTTGAACTTAAAGCTGCTGCATTTGACGGCAAGGTTTATCAAGGTGCTGAAGTTAGCGTTATCGCAAACCTTCCAAACCAAGAAAAAGCGCTTACTATGCTTGC
The DNA here is from genome assembly GCF_013418145.1 of Acinetobacter sp. YH12201. Lineage (NCBI taxonomy): Bacteria > Pseudomonadati > Pseudomonadota > Gammaproteobacteria > Moraxellales > Moraxellaceae > Acinetobacter > Acinetobacter sp. YH12201. The sequence goes on from NZ_VPCP01000022.1 coordinate 30,035, forward strand.
AAACGTTCTTCAAGCTCCTATTTCGAAATTGGGTCGCCTTATTACTGCGCTCAAAGAGAAAAACGAGTCAGAAGCTGCATAAGCTTAAATTTACTTTCACACCATTCAATCCCCATTTGGAGTTATTCTCATGGCTTTAACTAACGAAGAAATCTTAAACGCAGTTGCTGAAAAAACTGTTCTTGAACTTGTTGAACTTATCTCTGCTTTTGAAGAAAAATTCAACGTATCTGCTGCTGCTGTAGCTGTTGCTGCTGGTCCTGCTGCTGGTGCTGCTGTTGAAGAACAAACTGAATTTAACGTTGAGTTGACTTCTTTCGGTGCTAACAAAGTAGCTGTAATTAAAGCAGTTCGTGAAATCACTGGTCTTGGCTTGAAAGAAGCTAAAGACATGGTTGAAGGCGCTCCTTCAGTTCTTAAAGAAGGCGTTTCTAAAGAAGAAGCTGAAGAACTTAAGAAAAAACTTGAAGAAACTGGTGCTACAGTTACTGTTAAGTAATTTCGATCGGGGTCTAATTTTAAATTGACCCCAAAAATTGGCTGATGGCTCTTGGGTCATCAGCCTTTTTGCGTTACAATTATCGGCTCGATTTTTGTTTGATTGGTGTAAAAAAGCATCAATTATTATAATAATCAATAATATCAAACGTTTACCAATATTTTTTATATTTGAAAATATTGCTAAGCGTTTTAATACCACTAAAAATTGCAGCATTTGTAAAAAGTGGTGGCCATATCGGCCTGTGTAATTCCTTCTAGGTCCGTTCTGCAGGCGGACTTAGTTTACTTTCCGAGGACTCCAGATGGCATACTCATATACCGAAAAGAAACGGATCCGTAAGAATTTTGGTAAATTGCCTAGCGTCATGGATGCTCCGTACTTGCTCGCGATTCAGGTCGACTCGTACCGAACATTCTTACAAGATGGCAAAACACCAAAAAACCGCGAAGATATCGGTCTCCAAGCCGCATTTCGTTCAGTTTTTCCTATTGAAAGTTATTCTGGCAATGCTGCTTTAGAATTTGTTGAGTATAGTCTTGGTAAGCCTGAGTTTGACGTGCGTGAATGTATTTTACGTGGTTCAACTTATGCAGCACCAATGCGTGTAAAAATTCGTTTGATCTTAAAAGATCGCGAAACCAAATCAATTAAAGACGTACGTGAACAAGAAGTGTACATGGGTGAAATGCCACTCATGACAGAAAACGGTACTTTTGTCATCAATGGTACTGAGCGTGTAATCGTATCTCAATTACACCGTTCACCAGGCGTGTTCTTTGACCACGATAAAGGCAAAACACATTCTAGCGGTAAAGTTCTTTATTCTGCACGTATCATTCCTTACCGTGGTTCATGGCTGGATTTCGAATTCGATGCTAAAGACCTTGTATATGTTCGTATTGACCGTCGTCGTAAATTGCTTGCGACTGTGGTTCTTCGTGCTTTGGGTTATAGCAACGAACAAATCCTGGATATGTTCTACGAAAAAGTACCTGTGTATCTTGACATGGGTAGCTACCAGATTGACCTGGTTCCAGAGCGTCTTCGTGGCGAAATGGCGCAATTCGACATTGCTGACAATGACGGTAAAGTGATTGTAGAGCAAGGTAAACGTATCAATGCGCGTCACGTACGTCAGATGGAAGCTGCTGGTTTAGAAAAACTTTCTGTTCCGGATGAATACTTGTACGAACGTATTGTTGCTGAAGATGTTGCTTTACGTGACGGTGAAGTGATTGCAGCCAATACGGTATTGAGCCATGAGATCATGGTGAAATTGGCTGAAGGTGGCGTAAAACAATTTAACGTATTGTTCACGAATGATATCGATCGCGGTTCATTCATTGCTGACTCTTTACGTGCTGATACAACTACTGGTCGTGAAGAAGCACTGGTAGAAATCTACAAAGTGATGCGTCCAGGCGAGCCACCAACAAAAGAAGCTGCTGAGAACCTGTTCAACAACCTGTTCTTCTCTTCTGAACGTTATGACTTGTCTCCGGTCGGTCGTATGAAGTTCAACCGTCGTTTGGGTCGTCCTTACGAAGTCGGTACTGATCAGAAGTCTCGTGAAGTTGAAGGTATTCTTTCAAACGAAGACATCACTGATGTATTAAAAACATTGGTTGAAATTCGTAACGGTAAAGGTGAAGTCGACGATATTGACCATTTAGGTAACCGTCGTGTTCGTTCTGTTGGTGAAATGACAGAAAACCAGTTCCGTGTTGGTCTTGTTCGTGTTGAACGTGCTGTTAAAGAACGTTTAAGCCAAGCTGAAACTGACAACTTGTCTCCGCAAGATTTAATCAATGCGAAACCAGTTGCTGCTGCAATCAAAGAATTCTTTGGTTCAAGTCAGTTGTCTCAGTTCATGGACCAAAACAACCCGTTGTCTGAAATTACACACAAACGTCGTGTATCAGCGCTTGGGCCTGGTGGTTTGACACGTGAACGTGCGGGCTTCGAAGTACGTGACGTACATCAAACTCACTATGGTCGTGTGTGTCCAATTGAGACTCCTGAGGGTCCAAACATTGGTTTGATTAACTCACTTTCTGTTTATGCGAAATGTAATAACTTCGGTTTCCTGGAAACTCCATACCGTAAAGTTGTAGATGGTCGTGTAACAGATGACGTTGAATATCTTTCTGCAATTGAAGAAGTAGGTACTGTCATTGCACAGGCCGATTCTGCAATTGATAAAGAAGGTAACCTGACTGAAGAATTCGTTTCTGTACGTCACCAAGGTGATTTCGTACGTATGCCTCCTGAAAAAGTGACGCATATGGATGTATCTGCTCAACAGGTTGTATCTGTTGCTGCATCACTTATTCCATTCCTTGAACACGATGATGCGAACCGTGCATTGATGGGTTCAAACATGCAACGTCAGGCAGTACCTACGTTGATCGCCGACAAGCCGCTTGTTGGTACTGGTATGGAAGCAAACGTAGCGCACGACTCAGGTGTATGTGTACTTGCGAAACGTGGTGGTCGTATTGAATTTGTAGACGCGTCTCGTGTGGTAATTCGTGTCAACGAAGAAGAGATGATCGCAGGTGAAGCAGGTGTAGATATTTACAACCTGATCAAATATACACGTTCGAACCAGAACACTTGTATCAACCAGAAAGTTCTTGTGAAACTTGGTGATAAAGTTGGTCGTGGTGACGTTCTTGCGGATGGTCCATCTACGGATGGCGGTGAATTGGCGCTTGGTCAAAACATGCGCGTAGCGTTCATGACCTGGAACGGTTACAACTACGAAGACTCGATCTTGTTATCTGAGCGTGTTCTTCAAGAAGACCGTTTAACGTCGATTCATATTCAAGAATTGTCATGTGTTGCACGTGATACCAAGTTAGGTGCAGAAGAAATTACTGCTGATATTCCTAACGTTGGCGAAGCTGCACTGTCTAAACTGGACGAGTCAGGTATTGTTTACATCGGTGCTGAAGTAACAGCGGGTGACATCCTGGTTGGTAAAGTAACACCGAAAGGTGAAACGCAGTTGACGCCTGAAGAAAAATTGCTTCGTGCAATCTTCGGTGAAAAAGCAGCTGACGTTAAAGACTCTTCTTTACGTGTGTCTTCAGGTGTGAAAGGTACAGTGATTGACGTTCAAGTGTTTACACGTGACGGTCTTGAAAAAGACGAACGTGCTCAAGCCATTGAAAAAGCTCAATTGGATGCTTACCGTAAAGACTTGAAAGAAGAATTCAAAATCTTCGAAGAAGCAGCACGTGAACGTATTGTTCGCCTGTTGAAAGGTCAAGAATCGAATGGTGGTGGTACCACTAAACGCGGTGACAAGCTTACTGAAGAATTGTTATCTGGTTTAGAGCTTGTTGACTTACTGGATATCCAGCCAAGTGATGAAGCAATTGCTGAGCGTTTAACTCAAATCCAAGTGTTCTTGAAAGAGAAGAGCCAAGAGATTGACGAGAAATTTGCAGAGAAAAAACGCAAACTTTCTACGGGTGATGAACTGACTACTGGCGTATTGAAAGTGGTTAAGGTTTACCTCGCAGTTAAACGTCGCATCCAGCCGGGTGATAAGATGGCCGGTCGTCACGGTAACAAGGGTGTTGTATCGAACATCTTGCCTGTAGAAGACATGCCGCACGATGCCAACGGTGTTCCTGTGGATGTGGTACTTAACCCGCTGGGTGTACCATCACGTATGAACGTGGGGCAGATTCTGGAAACTCACTTGGGTATGGCAGCGAAAGGTCTTGGTGATCAAATCGACAAGATGTTGAAAGAGCAACGCACTGTACTTGAGCTTCGTGACTTCTTAGACAAGATTTACAACAAAGTTGGCGGTCAGCAAGAAGATCTTGACAGCTTGACTGATGATGAAATCTTGGCATTATCTGGTAATTTGCGTGCTGGTATTCCTTTAGCAACACCTGTATTCGATGGTGCTGAAGAATCGCAAATCAAAGAATTGCTTGAACTTGGTGGCATTTCACGTACGGGTCAAACGGTATTGTATGATGGCCGTACCGGTGAACGTTTTGACCGTCCAGTAACTGTAGGTTACATGTACATGCTGAAACTGAACCACTTGGTTGATGACAAGATGCATGCGCGTTCTACAGGTTCTTACTCTCTAGTAACGCAACAACCATTGGGTGGTAAAGCCCAGTTCGGTGGTCAGCGTTTCGGTGAGATGGAAGTCTGGGCACTGGAAGCATACGGTGCAGCTTATACGCTCCAAGAAATGCTTACTGTGAAATCGGATGACGTTGAAGGTCGTACTCGTATCTATAAGAACATTGTAGATGGTAACCATTACATGGACCCAGGTATGCCTGAATCGTTCAACGTATTGACCAAAGAGATCCGTTCTTTAGGTATCAACATTGAACTGAAAAATGGTGACTAATTAAATCCCCCTGACCCCCTTTTTCAAAGGGGGAAAGTTCCCCTCTTTATCAAAGAGGGGCTAGGGGAGATTCCAAATTTCAGTTAAAAAACAATATTTGTGACCCAGTTGTGAAGTGAAAATCTCCACAACACACGGAGAAAAAAATTGAAAGACTTGCTCGATATCATGCGCAAAAAGACGGATTCTGATGGTCATGCTCCAGTAGAGTTTGATCGCATCCGTATTGGTCTTGCGTCACCAGAAATGATTAAGTCATGGTCTCATGGTGAAGTTAAAAAGCCAGAGACAATTAACTACCGTACCTTCAAACCTGAACGTGACGGTTTGTTCTGTGCCAAAATCTTTGGTCCGGTAAAAGATTACGAATGCTTGTGTGGTAAATACAAGCGTATGAAATACAAAGGCGTCATTTGTGAAAAATGTGGCGTTGAAGTAACAACTGCGAAAGTTCGTCGTGAGCGTATGGGTCACATCGAATTGGCTTCTCCAGTTGCGCACATCTGGTTCTTGAAATCATTACCGTCTCGTATCGGTCTTCTTCTAGACATGACTTTACGTGACATCGAACGCGTATTGTATTTCGAATCTTACGTGGTCACTGACCCAGGTATGACTCCAATGGAGAAATACCAACTTCTGAACGATGAAGAATACTTCACGGCGTTAGAAGAGCACGGTGATGAATTCACTGCAAAAATGGGTGCAGAAGCTGTTCAGGACCTGTTGAAAGACATCGATCTTGAAGCTGAAATTTCACGTCTTCGCGAAGAAATTCCTAACACAACTTCAGAAACCAAGCTGAAAAAAGCGTCTAAACGCTTGAAGTTGATGGAAGCGTTCAAAGAGTCAAACAACAAGCCAGAATGGATGGTATTAACTGTATTGCCAGTTCTTCCACCAGACCTTCGTCCGTTGGTTCCGCTTGAAGGTGGACGTTTCGCGACTTCTGATTTGAACGATCTTTACCGTCGTGTGATTAACCGTAACAACCGTTTAAAACGTCTTCTTGACCTTGCTGCTCCAGACATTATCGTACGTAACGAAAAACGTATGCTGCAAGAGTCTGTAGATGCATTGCTTGATAACGGTCGTCGTGGTCGTGCAATTACCGGTTCGAACAAACGTCCGCTTAAATCTTTGGCTGATATGATCAAAGGTAAGCAAGGTCGTTTCCGTCAAAACTTACTTGGTAAGCGTGTCGATTACTCTGGTCGTTCGGTTATTACTGTAGGTCCAACTTTACGTTTGCACCAATGTGGTCTTCCGAAGAAAATGGCACTTGAATTATTCAAGCCATTCATTTTCGCAAAACTGCAAGCTTCTGGCCAAGCAACAACCATTAAAGCTGCGAAGAAAATGGTTGAGCGCGAAACTCCAGAAGTTTGGGACGTTCTTGCTCACGTGATCCGTCAACATCCAGTGATGTTGAACCGTGCGCCTACACTTCACCGTTTGGGTCTTCAAGCATTTGAACCAACCCTGATTGAAGGTAAAGCGATCCGTCTACACCCACTCGTATGTGCTGCGTTCAACGCCGACTTCGACGGTGACCAAATGGCGGTACACGTACCATTAACACTTGAAGCTCAGTTAGAAGCTCGTGCGTTAATGATGTCGACCAACAACATCTTGTCTCCAGCGAACGGTGAACCAATCATCGTACCTTCTCAGGACGTGGTCTTGGGTTTGTATTACATCACGCGTGATGCAATCAATGCCAAAGGTGAAGGCATGGTGTTCGCGGATACTGACGAAGTAAACCGTGCACTTGCAACAGGTCAGGTAGATTTACACGCTCGCGTTAAAGCACGTGTACACCAGACTGTGATTGACGAAGATGGAAACCGTGAACAGCAAACCATTATTGTTGACACGACTCCAGGCCGTTGTCTGCTTTGGGAAGTTGTTCCTGAAGGTATGGACTTCCAGCAAATCAACGTTGAGATGACTAAAAAGAACATCTCCAAGTTAATTAACTCTTGCTACCGTAAATTGGGTCTGAAAGATACCGTTATCTTTGCTGACCAATTGATGTACCTGGGCTTCCGTCAAGCGACTCGTTCTGGTGTATCTGTTGGTATGGAAGACATGCTCATTCCACCAGCGAAATACTCGATCATCGAAAAAGCAGAAGTTGAAGTTCGTGAAATCGAACAACAATTCGAACAAGGTTTCGTAACTGCCGGTGAACGTTATAACAAGGTAGTCGATATCTGGGCGCGTACCAATGACCAGGTAGCGAAAGCGATGATGGATAACTTGTCTTTCACGACTGTTAAGAACAAACAGGGTGAAGATGAGAAACAGAAATCATTCAACAGTATCTACATGATGTCTGACTCGGGTGCCCGTGGTTCGGCAGCTCAGATTCGTCAGTTGGCGGGTATGCGTGGTTTGATGGCGAAACCGGATGGTTCGATCATTGAAACCCCAATTAAAGCAAACTTCCGTGAAGGTTTGACAGTACTTCAGTACTTCATTTCAACACATGGTGCGCGTAAAGGTTTGGCCGATACAGCACTTAAAACAGCAAACTCTGGTTACTTGACTCGTCGTCTGGTAGACGTAGCGCAGGATTTGGTTATTACCGAGCCGGATTGTGGTACTTATGGCGGTCTGGTCATGACGCCATTCATTCAAGGTGGCGATGTCATCGAGAATCTGGGTGCTCGAGTATTGGGTCGTGTTGTTGCTGAAGACGTGAAACGTGCTGGTTCTGACGAAGTCATTCTTCCACGTAACACTTTAATTGACGAAAAAATTGCTGCCTTCCTTGAAGAAGCAGGTGTCGATGAAGTTAAAGTACGTTCAGTTGTAAACTGTGAATCTACATTTGGCGTATGTGCGAAGTGTTATGGTCGTGACCTTGCTCGCGGTCACTTGGTTAACCCAGGTGAATCTGTGGGTGTAATGGCTGCTCAATCAATTGGTGAGCCAGGTACACAGTTAACCATGCGTACGTTCCACGTGGGTGGTGCTGCGAGCCGAACTTCTGCTGCAAACAGCGTACAAGTTCGTAACAAAGGTACAGTACGTTTCCACAACGTGAAAACAGTACAACATGCCAAAGGTCACTTGGTATCGACTTCACGTTCAGGTGAGATCGGTATTGCGGATGATTTAGGTCGTGAACGTGAACGCTATAAACTTCCTTACGGTGCATCTATCTTGCTGAAAGATGGTGAAGCTGTTGAAGCAGGCGGTATCGTAGCGACTTGGGATCCACATACACATCCATTGGTTACAGAAGTTGCCGGTAAAGTACGTTTCAGCCAAATTGCTGATGGCGTAACAGTGACATCGAAAACTGATGATGCAACAGGTATGACCACGATTGAAATCTTGCCAGTGACTTCACGTCCTGCGTCAGGTAAAGATTTGCGTCCAGCGGTTGTATTGGATACCACTGATGGTGGCGAACAGTTCTACTTCTTGCCACAAAATACCATTCTTTCTGTCCGTGATGGCGAAACGATTGGTGTCGGTGACGTTATTGGTCGTGTACCACAAGAAACTTCACGTACCCGTGATATTACCGGTGGTCTGCCACGCGTAGCTGACTTGTTCGAAGCACGTAAACCGAAAGAGCATGCAATTCTTGCTGAAATTTCTGGTGTTGTAAGCTTCGGTAAAGAGACTAAAGGCAAGAACCGTCTTGTGATTACTCCGGATGATGGCTCTGAGATTTACGAAGAGCTTATTCCGAAATGGCGTACCATCAACGTGTTCGAAGGCGAACATGTGAACCGTGGTGAAACCATTTCTGATGGTCCGCAAAACCCGCATGACATCTTGCGCTTGAAAGGCGAAGTGGCATTGACCAACTACATCGTGAACGAAGTTCAGGACGTATACCGTCTGCAAGGTGTAAAAATCAACGATAAACACATCGAAGTGATCGTGCGTCAAATGTTGCGTAAAGTTGACATTACTGACGGTGGCGATACAAGCTTCATCAAAGGCGAACAAGTGGATTACATCCGTGTTATGAGTGAGAACCAAGCTGTTCTTGCACAGAACAAGTTCCCGGCGAAATTTGAACGTCAATTGATGGGTATTACCAAAGCATCGCTTTCTACTGACTCGTTCATCTCTGCTGCATCGTTCCAGGAAACAACACGCGTGTTAACTGAAGCGGCTGTAACAGGTAAAGAAGATGACCTACGTGGCTTGAAAGAAAACGTTGTTGTGGGTCGCTTGATTCCAGCGGGTACTGGTCTTGCGTACCACTTGGAACGTCGTCGTCAAGAAGCAGAAGCAGCAGAACATGCGCTGGTTAATGACTTCTCTGATGTAGACCAAGCATTAAGCCAAGCATTTAACCAAGAATTCTAATTCGACGTTAAATGACTCAAAAAGACGCCTTCGGGCGTCTTTTTTTATGCCTTTGTTTTTGAGATCATATTGGGGATTTTAGAACCTATCCAGAATATTTTCTATGCAAAAGTAGCCTTAAAAAGGCTAAATTAATGAACTGAAGGCTCGTATTTAGGTGCTTTTCACAGTTTTTCCAGAGCCTTCTGCATTTTTCTAACCAAGC
>NZ_VPCP01000023.1:0-39012 GCF_013418145.1 Acinetobacter sp. YH12201
GAAAATGTATATTGTTGGCAGAAGAAATTATTTAGACCAATGATCAAAAACTTCATTGATGACTTTATTCTCGATAAAAATCATCTGCTACCACAGAGAATCTATAAATAATACTGCGTAAGTCCTATTAATATTTAATCAAAAATAAAAGACTTAAGACTTAGAAATCACCCTCACCTCTTCCACCAGCATCAACTCACAAGCACCATTACCAGTATCTTCACGACTTAAAGAACTACGCCAAGTCCAGCCATCAGCAGCCGTGACCTCAACCAGTTGTCCTTTTAAATAAATCAAATCATCTTGATCAATAGCTTTGAGCTGCTTTGCAATCTGTTTCGATGCAGGGATCAAGTGTGTATTGGCACTGTGCGTTGAAATTTCATTGACGGGTATGGGCGGTGCATTTTCATAACGCCAGTAATACCAGCGATTACTCTGACTGATCGATAACTGTTTATAAACAGCAGGATTGGTCATGCTACCCCATCCCAAAGCAAAATCAACTGGACTAAGTTCCGCCTCTCGTCCAAAACTATAGTCTTCTCTGGATAAAACCCGAAACTCGCCAGCATACGCTTCCAGATTTTTCATCCTATAGCCATCAAACTGATGAATTCCTTGAGCAGACTGATAATCAGCAGCCTCTGAAATACCTTTATCCGGTTTCAGCCAGTAATTCCACAGTGCAAACCCCAAGGCAAAAATAATTATATATTTCAAAAAGCGACTCATTTTAAACTCGAATGTCATGCAGTGTTGTAATGCCCTAATAATGGATTGAATCAAATAAAATTGTTGGGTCACAGATCCGAAAATTAAGAGGGATAAACAAAATTGATAAAAGCTAATTTCACATAAATCGCAAAGTATTTATAGTCTCGAAGTCCATATAAAACCTTTGTATTCCAGCAACTAACAACAAATATACCTTAAAAGTATATTAAGGGCACTCAAATAGTTTTGTCTAAATTTCCTTCATTATGCAATGCTATGGATTCACTGAAATGATCTCAACCTTTAAGGATTCGGTAATATATGGACATATACAAGCAGATCTCCCTTTGTCTTCCACTTTTTCTTTGCAGCCAGCTGAGCCTTGCAGACTGGATTGATGATTCCGTTAAAAATGTAGAAGCCCATACCATTCAGCTTCGACAGCATATTCATCAAAATCCCGAACTGGGCAATATGGAATTCAAAACCTCCGAGCTGGTACAAAAAGAGTTAAAATCTTATGGGATAGAAGTGCGTAAAGGCTATGCCAAAACCGGTGTCATCGGGGTACTTAAAGGAGCTAAACCGGGTCCAGTGATGGCATTACGTGCCGACATGGATGCCCTTCCGATTGAAGAAAAAACTGGACTTCCTTATGCCAGTAAAGTCAAAGCCATTTATCAGGGCAAAGAAACCGATGTCATGCACGGCTGTGGTCATGATGCTCATACCGCGATGTTACTGGGTGCAGCCAAGGCCTTAGCAGCCAATAAAGATAAAATTGCAGGTACTGTGGTATTTGTTTTCCAACCGGCTGAAGAAGGCGGTGCTGATATTGATAATTTTACTCAAGGTCATTTGATCGGTTCACGTAAAATGATTGCCGATGGTGCATTGAACAATCCCAAACCGGAAGTTATTTTTGGTATGCACGTAATGGCAGGTATGCCAAGCGGTAATATCTCCTATAAAGATGGTGCCATTCTGAACAGTGCGGATCATTTACGCATTCAGGTCAACGGCAAGCAGGTACATGGTTCCATGCCCTGGCTGGGTCGCGATCCAATCTATGCTTCGTCGCAAATGATCAACAACATGCAAAGTTTGATTAGTCGTAATGCAGATTTGACCAAAGGCATGGGCGTAGTCAGCATTGGTAGTATTCACGGGGGAACAACGGGTAATGTCATTCCCGATCAGGTGAATATGGTGGGTACCATTCGTTCTAACAGTGAAGATGTTCGCCAGAGCATTTTAAAAACTTTACCGAACATGCTAGAACATAATGCCGCTGCCAATCAGGTCACAGCAAAAGTGGAAATTGCACCCTACGCGCCTGTTACGACCAATGACAAAACCTTAACCAAACTGATGCAACCCACGCTGGCTCAGGTGAATGGCGAAGATAAACTGCATGTATTGGACAACAATGCCAGTGCCAGCGAAGATTTTGCCTATTATGGTCAGCTGATGCCATCCTTGTTTGTCTTTGTGGGGGCAACTCCTGCCGATCAGGACATGACCAAAGCCGCACCTAACCATAACCCGTTATTTATTGTCGATAATAAGACTTTAAAAACCGGGGTAGAAAGCCATGTGCGTTTTATTCTGGATTATCCAAAAGTTGCCGAACAGGTACAGGCCGACTGGAAAAAGAGACAAACCACAAAAAAATAAGTACGTTTAAAAAAAGTGAGCATCCTTTGCTCACTTTTCGTATTTACAGGTTTTGCAGATTGAATACAGAATAAATTTCATTTGAAACCTTGTGCCATTGGACTCAATTCTCATAATGATAAACTGCCACGCGTTACACAGCTTGACTCTTGGCAAAAAAACCGTCATTTTCACAGTTTTTTTAAACCGCTAAAAGCACAGCTAAAACCATAAAACTGAATTGAAAAATGGGACACAATCATGGCGAATAAATTCGAATTCAACATTCGTGTATATATTGAAGACACCGATGCCGGTGGCATTGTCTATCATGCAAACCATATTCGTTTTATGGAACGTACCCGTACCGAATGGCTACGTGCTTCAGGCGTAGATCACTACTGGCACCAAAAAGATTACAACTTTGTCGTTCATAAAATTAACGTGAAATATTCACGCCCTATCCTGATGGATGACCTGATTACTGTTACCGCGAGTGTAGTTTCGTGTAAAGCGACATCATTTGTATTGCAACAGAATATTTATCGTGGTGAAATCATGCTTGCCTCTGGTGAAGTCGAATTGGCATGTATCAGCGTAGATGGTATGCGTCCAACCCGACTTCCTGAGGAAATCCGTACACTAATTCTCAAAGAGTTAGGACAAGACTAAAAAAATTTATTGGCACATTGTAACTATGGCAACACAACTAGAATCTTCGCTACACGTATCAGATCTTATTTTACAAGCAAGTCCTGTGGTTCAACTGGTAATGCTGCTGCTACTTCTGGCATCATTATATAGTTGGTATCTGATTGCCAAGTTACATATGAGTTATAAAAAAGCCCAGGCCGAAGATCAACACTTTCAAAAAATCTTCTGGTCGGGGGCTGAATTAAATACCCTGTATAACAATGCCCAGCTCAATTCCAAACGTGTCGGTCTGGAAGATATTTTCTATCATGGCTTGGGTGAATTTTTCAAACTTAAAAAACGCAATGCGCCTGCCCAGCAAAGTATTGAAAGTACTGAACGTATCCTGCGTGTGGGTCTTAGCCGTGATCAGGGACATCTTGAACAAGGTTTGGGTGCGCTGGCAAGCATTGGTTCAGTTGCGCCTTATGTCGGACTGTTTGGTACGGTTTGGGGCATCATGAATGCCTTTATTGGTCTGGCAGAGGTCGATCAGGTTACGCTGGCAACCGTAGCTCCAGGTATTGCCGAAGCGTTAATCGCCACTGCAATTGGTCTGTTTGCAGCCATTCCTGCTGTTTTGGCCTTTAACCATTACACCGCAAAAGGTGAAGCAGTTTATTCAGACCGCGCTTTATTTGCTGAAGAAATGGTGGCGCTGTTACAACGTCAAACTGTGGGTTCTACACAGGAAAATGACTGATGGCAATTCAACGTTCCGGACGCTTTGAGCGTATTAAAAAACCATTAAAAAGTGACATGAATGTTGTCCCTTATATCGACGTGATGCTGGTGCTGTTGGTGATTTTTATGGTCACTGCACCCATGATTACGACTGGTGTAAAAGTTGATTTGCCTCAAGCAAATGGTACACCCATACAGGCCGAAGACCGCCCTGCCATTGTCACGCTTGAAACAGATGGCACCATTAAACTTGAAGATAAATCACATAATAATGATGTACTCACACTCGATGAATTAAAAGCTGTACTGACTGAGTCACAACGTGAAGCTTCAGCACAGAAAAAACAAATGAGTGTACTGATTAACGGCAGTGAATCTCGTCCTTATGGTGAAGTCATGAAACTCATGTCTGCCTTACAGGATGCAGGATTAACTCAAGTGGGTTTACTGACTGAGCCATTAAAATAATTTATGAAAGATTTTAAAAAGCCGCCTTTTAAACAAAATGCAGTTGCGATTGGCTTCACCCTTGGGGTGCATGTTATTGCAGTGGTTGGCTTGCTTTATCTGGGCATGAGTCAACCACCTGAGCCTCCCAAAAAGATCACTACCATTTTAGTTAAACCTGAAGATTTAAAACCTGTCACAGCTGAAGTCACAGAGTTTGATGAAACAGCAGATAAAAATGTCGCTGAACAAATCACCCAAACGGCTGAACCAAGTGTTGAACCTGCTCCTGTGATTCCAGTTGCACCACCTGTTCCAACACCAGCAAAACCTGATAGCAATAAAGCTGCACAGCAAGCGAAGGCTGCTGCTGAAGCGATGCAAAAAGCTGAACAGCAAGCTGCTGAAAATGCCAAAGTTACCGAAGCAAATAAATTAAAAGCCCAAGCTGAGGCTACTGCAAAAGCTCAGGCAAATGCTGCCGAGAAAGCCAAAGTCGATGCTGCAAATAAAGCCAAGGCTGATGCCGATGCAAAAGTGGAAGCAGATGCCAAACGTAAAGCAGATCAGGCTGAACGTGCAAAAGCAGAAAAAGTAAAAGCGGATGCATTAAGAAAAGCGGAAGCTGATAAACAGCGTGCTGAAGCAGCCGTAAAAGCCAAAGCAGATGCAGCTAACAAAGTCAAAGCGGACGCTGCTGTAAAAGCTAAAGCAGATGCTGCTAATAAGGTAAAAACCGACGCTGCGAATAAAGCCAAGGTCGATACCGCCGCAAAAGCAAAAGCCGATGCTGCAAATAAAGCTAAGGCTGATGCCGCTGCAAAAGCTAAAGCCGATGCTGCAAATAAAGCCAAGGCTGATGCCGCTGCAAAAGCTAAAGCCGATGCTGCAAATAAAGCTAAAGCGGATATCGCTGCAAAAGCTAAAGCCGATGCTGCAAATAAAGCTAAAGCGGATGCGGAAGCACGTGAACGTGCCGTGGAAGAAGCCAAAGCATCAGCCGCCAAACAGGCAGCGGAAGAAGCTGCAACCAAAAAGGCTGAAGCCAAGAAAATTGCCTCAACAGCAAAACGTGATTTTGAAAATAAAATCAAACGTGCATGGGACATCCCAAGTGGCTCATCAGGTCAAAAAGCCACTGCCAGAGTCACTTTAAGTGATAGCGGTTCGGTTCAGTCGGTGATTGTCAACTCGAGCGACCCTGACATGAAAGCCAGTGTAGAAGCTGCTGTTCGGGCAGCTGCACCTTATCCAATGCCTTCAGATCCCGATGCACGACGTGAAGCAAGAACCTTTACTTCAAGCTTTACGGCGAAATAGTATAAAAAGCCACATCAAATTTTCATTGATGTGGCTTTTTTTGACATTTAAACTAAGACAGCCGATAAAACAGCCAAAATTTTATTCACTTTTCACAGTCTTATAACAGTTTAGTCATCATGATGGGCTTTCAATCACTCAAAATCATGCCATTATGTGACACAAGCAGATTCACAATAATTTATATTTTTTAGAGTACGTAGCAGATGATGGAAATGACGCGTAAACATCTACTTTGCCTAACCATTTTGGCCGCTTTAAGCCCGGTATTAGCCACGCAATCCTATGCTCAATTACATCTGGAGATTGCTAAGGCACCTGAAGAAGCGCCAAAAATTGCCATTATTCCATTTAATAATGATCAAAGTATTTACCCAATCGTCGAAAATGACCTGAACCGTTCCGGTAAATTTTCCAGCGCTTCCAAAAATCTTCCTGCCACTGCAAGCATGAATAATCCAAATGCAGAAGCATGGAAATCTGCCGGTGTACCTTATGTGGTAACCGGCACGGTAAAAACTACCGATAATGGCAGTTTTGAAGTTCATTATCAGCTCTATGATATAGAAAAACATCAATACCTATTAAATGAATTATTGACGGTACCTGCCTCACGTATCCGTCAAGCTGGTCATATGATCAGTGATGCCATCTATCAAGCATTGACCGGCATTCCAGGTGATTTCAGCGGTCGTATCGCCTATGTACTGCGTAACCCAGCAACACCGGAACAACGCTATACCCTGCAAATTGCCGATACCGATGGTGAGCAGCCGAGAACCATTCTGACTTCCCGTGATCCTATCCTGTCACCGGCCTGGACCCCAGACGCAAAAAAAATTGCTTACGTTTCATTTGAAACCAAACGTCCGGCCATTTATGTACAGGACTTGGCTACAGGAAACCGTGAAAAGCTGGCCAGCTTCCGTGGACTCAATGGTGCGCCAAGTTTCTCACCGGATGGCAAGAGCATGCTATTTACAGCTTCCATGCATGGCAATCCTGAAATCTATCAAATGAACCTGGATACGCGTGAACTACAGCGCATGACCAATGACAGTGCCATTGATACTGAAGCACGTTATGCTCCAGACGGTAAATCCTTTATTTTCACCTCTGACCGCGGTGGTTCAGCACAGATTTATAGCTATAATTTTGCCAATACTTCAGCCAAACGTCTAACTTTCCGTGGCGCATTTAATGCCCGTGGTACCTTAAGTGCAGATGGCAAAAAAATTGCTCTGGTCCATCGTCCAAGTGGTAGCAACTATAAAGTGGCCATCCAGGACATCAACACCGGTATTACCAACATTCTTACCCCGACCAGTCTGGATGAGTCACCAAGTTTCTCTCCAAATGGTCAAATGGTGGTCTATGCAACCCGTGAAGGAAATCGCGGCTTATTGTCCATCATGTCACTGGATGGCCGTTTCCGCATGAACTTGCCAAGTGAACAAGGTGAAGTACGCGAACCAGCTTGGGCCCCTAAATAACAATACAAGCGAATTAATTTTATTAATCTAAAGTAATGATAATCATGGAGATAAAGATGAAAGCAGTTCAATTATTGGTCCTTCCTATTCTTGCTACAGCATTGGTGATGACTGGATGTGCCAGCCGCAAGCCTGCTGCTGAAATTCAGGCAGGACAAAATCCGAGCGGAGCCACTACCGTCAGTACTGAAGGTCTAAGTGAAGATGCTGCCTTGAATGCACAAAACCTGGCAGGTGCGTCATCTAAAGGTGTGACTGCTGCGAACAAGGTATTCCTAGCCAAGCGTGTGGTTCACTTTGACTATGACAGCAGTGAACTTTCAAATGAGGACTATCAAACCCTTCAGGCACATGCCCAATTTCTTGTAGCCAATGCCAACTCAAAAGTTGCTTTGACAGGTCATACCGATGAACGTGGTACCCGTGAATACAACATGGCCTTGGGCGAACGTCGTGCCAAGGCAGTAGAAAGTTTCTTGCTGACTAACGGTGTAGCTGCAACCCAGTTGGAAGCCGTAAGCTATGGCAAGGAAATGCCGGTTAATCCAGGTCATGACGAAAATGCATGGAAAGAAAACCGCCGCGTAGAAATTAACTACGAAGCCGTTCCGCCTTTATTAAAATAGGGGTTGGCATAAAAAAGCGCTCAATTTGAGCGCTTTTTTTATGCTTTCTCAGATGCCTGAGATGCTTCTTGCGGATGCTGCATGGATTCAATCAGATCATGCTTGTTGAATTTTTTGTATTCAGGTTTAGCTTCATATGCTTTCCACGCCTCTTTTACTTTTTCGGCAGAAATATCATCTAAACTCATAGCTTCATTTGGGGTTGGAGTTGCATCAAACTTTTGTGTTGTCATAATTATGCTCCTATCACGTTTTCCATAACCTATAGACCTCAACATAGCATTTTCCACAGAACTTACAAGAGTAAAATCGCGACAAATAGTCGAGTTTAATTGTTCTTTTGCCGCGTTCTCATCTAAAATAGCTGCCCATATTCATTTGATAATTTTTTATCATTTTCTAATTGGAGCTTTCCTGTCATGTCATACCTCACCCTTTCCCAATATTTACAACAACAAAACGGGAATCTTACACCTGAATTGGCTCAAGTTATTGAAACAATTGGCAATACATGTAAAGACATCGATCAATTATTGCAAAAAGGTGCTTTGGCTGGTGTTTTAGGTAGTGCACAACACGAAAACGTTCAGGGTGAAGAACAAAAGAAACTTGATGTAATTTCAAATGATTATTTAATTAATGCTTTAAAAGTTCATCCACATGTGGGTGGTCTGGCTTCTGAAGAATTAGACGAATTCACTCCTGCACAAGAAAACGGCAAATATTTGGTATTGTTTGATCCTCTCGATGGTTCCAGCAATATCGATATCAACATGTGTGTCGGGACCATTTTCTCTATTTTGCCTGCTAAAAATGCAGTGACCAAAGCTGAAGACTTTATGCAAGCCGGCACAAGCCAGGCTGCTGCAGGTTACGTGCTTTATGGCCCATCCACCATGATGGCGCTAACTGTAGGTGCTGGGGTAGTATTCTTTACTTTCGACCCTGAAAGCAAAGAATTTTTAATGACTTCTGAAAATATTCAGGTTGCTGCCGATACTAAAGAATATGCCATCAACGCATCGAATCAACGTCACTGGGAAGCACCGGTAAAACGTTATATTGATGAATTGCTTGCAGGAAAAACAGGCCCGCGTGAAAAAGACTTTAACATGCGTTGGGTGGCATGTATGGTGGGTGATATTCACCGTATTCTTTGCCGTAGCGGTATCTTTATGTACCCATATGACACTAAAGATCCGAAAAAAGCCGGTCGTCTACGTTTAATGTATGAAGCAAACCCAATGAGTATGCTGATGGAACAGGCAGGTGGTGCATCTACCACTGGTCGCGTACGTATTCTGGACATCCAGCCGACTGAACTTCACCAACGTGTACCTGTAGTGATTGGTTCTAAAAACGAAGTTGACCTCGTAACTGGCTATCATAATTAATTTTTCTTATAGCGGAAGTAAGTCCTCATAACTTGCTTCCGTGGATTTATTCTCCCATGCCGACTATTTTTCTAGAATCAAAAGATAATCCCAAAATTAAACACTTGCGTGGCTTAATTGAGCAGAATTCATATCGCAAAAAACAAGGTCAAACCGTACTTGAAGGCACCCATTTGTGTCTGGCCTGGTTAGCTGAAGATAGAAAAATCAAATCTATTTTTACCACCGAACAGGCTTTAAACCATCCTGATTTTGACCGTATTGCCGAGCAATACCAAGGTGCAGTCTTTGTCATTGGTGAATCCCTGTATAAAGATTTAAGTACGCTGGGCACCACACTGGCTTGTCTTGCCATCGTCGATTTACCCACTTCCCGCCATGCTTTAGATTTCACGGCAGACACCTTAATTCTGGAAAATATTCAGGACCCTGGCAATGTCGGTACTTTACTCCGCTCCGCTGCTGCTGCCGGTATTCGACAAATTGTCTGCACCAAAGGTTCAGCTTCGCTTTGGTCACCACGAGTACTGCGTGCCGGAATGGGTGCACATTTCTCCTTGCATACTTATGAAAATGTGACACTGGAAGATATTTTGTCTCAATTCAAGATTCCGGTATATGTAACCAGTTCACATGAATCAGAAAGCTTGTATACGAAAGATTTGACCCAATCCTGTGTCTGGATTTTAGGCAACGAAGGTCAAGGGGTTTCTGAGTACGCCCTTGCACATGCACAAGCCGTTTCCATACCCCAGCCCGGCGGACAAGAATCCCTGAATGTTGCTATTGCGGGTTCAGTCTGTTTCTTTGAAATGGTTCGTCAGCGTTTATAAACTGATCTTTCGTTACTTTATTTTAAACATCACTGATGGATGTTAAAAAATAGACTACACTAGAAAAATAATATTATTTTTGTCAACCAAACCATTATTTTCAACGTTATATAAACTATGAAATTGGAAATAATGGTGGGTATCCAATGACAGGATTTTCCATCTCTATGGATTCAGCACCAAAACAGTCTCAGTCAGAAAATTTAAGTACTCTGAAGAGTACGGCTGAACAACGCCTGAAGACTTTTATGCAGGATGTGACTGGACGTGCCTTGGTCATGATGGAAAGTGCGACTCAAGGTCAACAAGGTATCGCGATGGATTTGGTACAGGAAGCATTTATTTCCTTGCACAAAGCTTATGCTGATAAATCGACTGATGAATGGTATCCCCTGTTTTACACCATCTTAAACCATAAACTGCAAGACTGGCGCAGAAAAGAAGCTCGTCGGGTGCAACCTTTTTCTTTTTTCAAGAAAGTCAGTCTGGATGATGACGATCTTGAGTTAAATGATATTGTCGATGAGACTACTCCTAGTCCATTCGATTTTCTTAATCAAGCCGTGACTGCCGAAGAAATCAAAGAAGCCATCGCTCAGCTTCCTGTTCGCCAGCAGCAAGCTTTTATGCTTCGTGCTTGGGAAGGTTTTGATACACACACAACTGCACAAATCATGCAGTGCAGTGAAGGGAGTGTAAAAACCCATTATCACCGTGCTATTCAAGGCCTCAAAGCTTCTTTAGCACATTTGAATCCATATCGTGGAGGGTCATCCGAATGAAACAAGATGATTTCTTAAAACAAGTTACTTCCAAACTCGATGGGCTCGCACAACATCACAAAGCCAAACCCGTGGTGATGCATCATGTCATTGAAGAAATTCAAGCACGAGAAACATCCCGTTATGGGCTTTGGAAAATGTCAGGTTTTGCTCTTGCCGCCGCAATTGCAGGATTCGTGGTATTGCCAAACTCCTTTGAAATGTCAGAAAAACCGCAAAATCAAGTAGTAGTGACCCCAAAACTATCTCCTCAAATGGTTGAAGATTTGGAAATGTTAATGGTTTTAGGTGAGGATAAGGTTCCACATGGCAGCTAAAAAATTAGCCTTTGCTTTTTGTGCACTCGGATTTTTACAAACCAGTTTTGCTGGTTTCGAACGTTTTTGGATTTTTTCCAAAGATGCTGATACACAAGTTGCAGAAACCTGGGAAACATTATCCGATAGTGAACAACGTGCACTCATTCAACGTTACCAATCACTCAAAGAATTACCCGAAGCACAAGGCACTACTTTACAGCAGCGTATGGATTGGTTTACCCAACTTCCAGAACAAGAAAAACAGAAAATGCGTGAAACCTGGCAGAAAATGAGCAGCCAAGAACGTAAAGAATTGGGTATTCGTATGCAAAAAGCGACACCTGAAGAGCGCCCGCTCATTCGCGAAGAATATATCAGTAAATATTTCCCACAAACGACTAAAAATCATTAATTATTTGATGATATTAAAAAATTAAAATCAAAAAAGCCGCTGAAGTCAGCGGCTTTTTTATTATTTCATTCGATAACGTCGATATAAAGTTAAACCTAGAATAGCAAATACACCATATACTCCAAATGCCCCACCACCACTCGATGATGAATTGGTATTTTGGACAGTGTTGTTCAGATAAATAGTGGCAGTATTTGATCCCAATCCCTCAGCATCATATATTTTATAAGTCACCGGATAATCGAATTGACTGAGATTATTCTTAACTGCAAAATGCAATTTTCCACCATAACATATATTACTGGCATCAGTACCCGGACAAGGACCCTGGCGTTCTGCCGTCATAGTCAACCCAGCTGGTAACTTCTCAATTTGGATTGGAATCTCTTGTCCTTGTTTATTTTGGTAAAATGCCGGTTTTGCTGCAGCTACAGTAGAAGTCAGGCCATCACCATTATCATGGTCATTTTCCAGAGGATTAACGGTTACTTCCAGATTAGAACTTGAACTAATAGAATAAATATCATCCTTTGCAACAGGAGTAATATTTACAAAACTGGCCTGTAAAATACCTGAAGACTGCTTGGCTTCACCACCCTTTTCTTTAAGCGTGTATTTACAATAGGCATAATCAGCAGTATTAAGCAATTCACCACTTGTACGATAGATCATGATCTGTTTGAAATCTGCATTCCATTCGCATTTTAAGTCATCTAGTTCACCTTTTAGCACAGCATTACCATCGGTTACGGTGAGTGTACCAATGCCATAAGGCTCAACCTCAACAGTATAGTTATCGGCATTTAAACTCTTGATGCGATAGTCTTCACCTGATGTATCACTTACCTGCTCTTCTGCAGGAATCGCCAGTACAAATGGGTCAAAATAAATAGCACGGTATTTTTGGTGCTGCTTGGTATATTTCAACAGATTTTCGTATTGAGCTAATTCCTCTTTGAAATCATTGATTCCGGTTGAGTTTTTAACTCCTTCATCAATTAATGCCTTAAGTTCATCAATATTGGACTGATAAAATTCCAGTAAACTAATAATCGAGCTATTTTTTAAATCTGTAATATCTATAGCGGATAAATTCATACGTTCAACCGAACCGATATCGCAACTATTCTTTTTGCTTGGTTCAAGTTGTAAAACTGTATCTAAAAAACGGCTTAAACCGCGTTGATCATAATCACTACAACCTGAACGATTGACATCAATTAAATCTGCCGCACTTTGATTATCTCTTGGATAATATAAAGGCAAGAACATATTATATGCTGATGATTCCGTCATCTTAGACAGTAAGCTAGAAAAACTGGTGCTAGAGACATCTAAATTTTTCGAACTTTCAACCGTGGACTCTAAAGTAATTTTAGGTAACACACATTGATCTGTTCCTGATGCCAAGTTCAAGGCATTATTGCTTGCAACAAAAATCATTTTTTCACTCGGAACACCATTAACCGAGTTATAACGACAGGATTTATCCGAATTATTAAAAGCCAGAATATTGAATGCGAAAACTTTGCTGCCCGATTGATCATATAAAAAGGTGCTGTATGCTGAATTTTCTACGATCGTATTACTAATGGCGGTTAAAGTTGAATAAGGACTAAAACGATCTAAACCGTCACTCACTGCCCGTAAAATACTACCGCTACTTGAGTTTGCTATATTTTGTGCAATCGTATTCGCAGATAAGTTTACCTTTGCAACACCACAAAAATCTAATGCACTCGCACTGGCGATCGAACCATTCTGAATAATACTGCTTTGAGCAATGGTCACCGCAGGTTTGGTATCTCCCAGATTGCCGTAACAGTCCATTGCAATAACACTGCCTTTATTGGCCTGATTCCCTTGAATTAAGCTGTTACTTATCTTGACTTCTTTTTCAATATTTTGCGCAATATTATAAATTGCACCCCCTGCAATATCCGCTTTCGAATTTAGAATTGCACCCTTATTGAAGCTTAAAGCCCCACCGAGTAATAATGCCCCACCCCGACCATTTTCAGCATAACCTTTTTCAAGTTGAATATCATTTAGCGTTAGACTGGTTTCACTAATACTGGTATTAAAAATTCTTGAACGATTTTCACCGCTAATAATAGTTTTTATCTGTTCAAATGCAGGATATTTTTGTGTCAGTTTATCTTTTTCATCATAGTTAAAACGTGAAACGCCACTAATCACCAAAGCCGATTCCGGCACGAGTTCTGAACTTAATTTATATGTACCGGCATCTAATTGAATTTTATCTGCTACACCATTAAGCGTATTTCCAGCTGTACACCCCCCATAACCTATATTTTTTTTCGCAGTAATGATTGCTTCACGCAATGAACATGCATTACTGTTTTCACCATTTTCGTCTGCAAACGTCGTGACCTTAATGATTTTATCCTCCGCTGCCATTAATGACATAGCAGATAAAACCATAATGCAGAGCAATCCTTTTTTATAATTGTGCATTACTTTTTCCTACTTTTTTATTTCTTATAATGACGCAGACCAATCAGACCTAATAAAGCCAATACATTCAACAGCCCAAAAGCACCACCTGATGTTTTGACGCTCTTGCTATCCATAGCATTACTTTGCTCTTGCACCATATTTGCACTAAGCACCAGATATTTTTTATTTTCATTAAAACGCGTAGAAGATGTAACGACACGCAGTTCAAAAATATCTGCACCGCGCCAACTACCATTTGGCGTGTAAACCAAATTACCATCAATATCTAAAGTCAGTGAACCTTTGCTCTCCGTTAAAGTTTGATCAACATATACACAGCCATCTTGCCATTGTTCACCATTGGGATGTTTGCCCAATAGCGCTTCACATTTTTCTTTCGGATATAAGTCACTGTCACCCAAGTATTGCAAGATATTGATTTTCGCTATTTCTCCAACTTTTAAGTCCTGACCAATACGTGCAATGGTCGTGGGTACAATAATCTCAATAGCACCGCGGTCACACCAGCTGTTATCAGTGGTTCTGCTCTTATCGCGCTGATCTAATCCTTCACAAATCACCTGAACATGCTCAGTATCTGAATCAACTCGCCCTTTATTTAAAATGAGCGTGTCAAACATGTTATTTGCACTAAATAAAATACGTGGCCGTATATATCCTAAAAAGGTATCTTTTGCTGTTGCATAAGGACAAAGTAAGGCTTCTTGGTCTGCAATGAGTGATTTACAACTGCCCTCGCTACTGTCTCCTGCAAAAAGTTTATTGCCAGTCCAAAATTCATTCGGATAATTGGCATCACCACTTCTACATTCAGAAGTAACCAAGTTATTTTGCAAAATACTTTTATCATCACTACTAAATTGGCAATTATTATTTGTTCCATTTGGATTACCAATCACAATACTGTTAGCCATATAGCCTTGAGCATTTGGTGCTTCAAACTGCACACCTGCAGTATTTGCAACAATAGTCAGATTATTTAAGCCTATTCCATCCCGAATATTAACAGCATAGCCTGTGTTATTCACAAAGGTACTGTTGGTAATCATATTTATCTTAGAAGGAAAGGTCAGTTTAGAGGGGTCTAGAATATTCTTTTCACTAAAAATGTTGGCAGTACCCGAAGTGGTTTTATTATTTTTAAAAACAACATTCGTGATGGTGAAATTTGGACGTTGACTGTATAAAATACCACCACTCATCGCTTCGTTATTTTCAATCAGACTGTTGCTAATCGATACACGGCTACTATATACATCGGCATCAGTATTCTCACCTACGTTATAAATAGCTCCTCCTAAACGCGCTATTCCTCCCGTGAGTTTTACATACTTTAAGACCAAGTTTTCATTATTATATAAAATACCGCCGCGATCGGCACAGACACTCTTTTGACAACCTTCAAAACTGACTTCTTGTATGTTTACTATAACGCGTTCTTTGACATTATCATCAATATTAAAAACCTGATCTTGGCCTGTCATACGAATAATGGCGTTATTTAAACCGTCAACAGCTGTGTCACTAACATTGGTTTCATAATAAGTTTTCAAATTAAGTGCTGATGTAATATTAATTTTACTTGTCAGCGTATAGACTTTTAATTTATCTAGCAGAATAGTCGAGGTAGAGTTTTCTCCTCCACAGCCATAAAAACCTTCTTTCGGCAACCCCAAATTAACGTATTCTATTGCTTCACGTAATGAGCATTCCTTGTCATCTTTTTTAGTATCTTCAGTCGTGTTTACGATAATATCTGCACTATAAGCATGTCCTGCAAAGCATAACATCCCTATACCTATGCTCCGTTTGAGCATATTAGTCTCCTTATATTCTTTAATTTTTTTTATTCTTTAGTTGCAACATCCCTGCAACATCGAACTATTTTGCTGTACTTTGTCACAGCTTGAGTAATTACTCAAGATTTTTTATTTTTTACCGATATTCATCGATCAAGGCATAAATTTGTCTTAAATTCGCATGACTAATCTTAGTTTTCTCACCTTTTAATAGCTGAATAAGCTGTTCCAAAGTTTGCAGTAAAACCGAAGTCTGATGAGGCCCATGAGCCAATAAATAATCAATAATCTGCTGGTCAATATGAATTCCCCGACGCGATAACACCGAGTTCACCAATGCATAACGGTCAGCATATAAACTCCCTGAGGGTACCTTGACACTGACTGCCTGAGTCAGGCGGGACTGTAAATCCGGAAGTTCAAGTTTCAATTCAATCGGGGCCATACGGGAAGAAAAAACCAGCTGTCCACCACCTTCATTATTGTAATTAATTAAATGAAAAACTGCTTTTTGCCAATGTGGAACACCGCTGATCGCTTCGATATCATCCAGTGCAACCAGATCATATTGATCTAATGAGCTAATCGCTTCAGTAGGCGCATCCAGCAATTCAAGCAGTGAAACCTGAATTGCAGACTTGCCTATTTCCAGATAAGAATCACAAATAGCAGAAAGCAAATGACTCTTGCCGGATCCTGCACCACCATAGACATAAAAGCGGTTCATTAAACCGGCATGGAGTTGTCGAACTGCATCGATTACATGCCCCCATCCCGGCCCAGAAAAATCACTAATTCTGGCGTCCAGTTGAGGTTCAATATCGAGTTGCAGTTGACGCATATATGGGTTTTAACCTTAAGGTTCTTTATTATCTATCGATTCAATCTTACTCGATTTTTCAGTCTCTTGCAGATTTTTTGCAGGATGATTTTTGACTTCAATATCAATATCAATCTGTTCGCTTTCAATTGAAACCGATCCTATATCAGTGTTCTCTATCACCACTTGAGGGTGCCCGTAAACACGGCTCTTTTCATAATACTCTCGTGCATGACGTAGCAGTACGACAATGACGGCGGCTACAGGCAAGGCAATCAGCATTCCCAAGAAACCTGCAAGCTGGGCACCTGCCAATACTGCAAACACTACAGCAACTGGTGATAGGCCAATTTTATCACCTAACAAGAAAGGTTGCAGAATATAACCTTCTACCATCTGCCCCACCATGAAAACCACAACCACCAAGGCAAGATGGGTCCAGTCCAGACCAAATTGAAATAGTGTGGCGATTACAGCGGCAATGATTCCCACAGCAAAACCCAGATAAGGAATAATACTGGACAGACCTGCAATCATGCCGATAATCAGACCGACTTCAAGCCCAATCATTTGCAAACCCACTGCATAGACCACGCCCAGCAAAAACATCACCAAAAATTGACCTTTAACAAAAGCACCTAAAACACTGTGACATTCACTGACAATCTTCAAAGTTGCCTTTTCATAAGGACGCGGAATCAATCTACGGAAACTGTCCAGCATGCGCTCCCAATCCAGCAGGAAATAGAAGGCAATAATTGGAATTAATATTATTGTTCCACCAATTTGAATAAAATTCAGACCAGACTGGGCAACCTTCAGCACGACTGCCTGAATACTGTCTGCACTGTAATTGGTTTGAATGTAATCCATAATGGCCGAGGACATCTGCTCGGTGTCTATTTCCATCGGCACCAGATTAAATGTATGCGACAACCACGGCAGGAAAGTATAGTTCACCCAGTGCATACCTGCAGGAATACTGGTTTTGGCATACATTAGCTGTTTCCAGACCAGTGGAACCAGATACCACATTGCCCAAGTCAATACGACCCCAATCCCTATAAACACCACACTAATCGACACCCAGCGCGGCAAACCGATACGATGTAACTTATCTACTAAAGGACTAAACAGATAGGCAATTAAAAATGCCCCGATGAAAGGTAATACTACCGGTTTAAGCAGATACAGAACCCAAAGGATAAATGCGATTGCTGCAAGTATAAAAATGCGTCGTGAAGTGCGATCGACCATAGAAACTCGCCTTTTTTCGGTTTATTTGTTCTAGACAGTAAAATATTTTAATAAAGATAGCATTTTAGCGCATAAATAACATAAGAGTTTCGTATATTCGGGTATAATCGCGGCGCGAATGCGGAGACTTCATTATGAGCAACTCAACTTCCCCTAACACTGGTTTAAGCTATAAAGATGCGGGTGTCGACATTGAAGCGGGCGACTTACTCGTCGATCGTATCAAATCTGTCGCAAAACGTACTTCTCGCCCTGAAGTCATGGGCGGACTAGGCGGCTTTGGCGCACTTTGTAAAATCCCTAAAGGTTATGAAGAACCTGTTCTCGTATCTGGCACAGATGGTGTTGGTACAAAATTACGTTTGGCATTGAATTTGAACCGTCATGACACAATTGGTCAGGACCTGGTGGCAATGTGTGTCAACGATCTTCTTGTATGTGGTGCAGAACCATTATTCTTCCTCGACTACTATGCAACAGGTCACTTGAATGTTGATGTTGCAGCAAATGTAGTAACAGGTATTGGTGCGGGTTGTGAGCTTGCAGGCTGTGCACTTGTAGGCGGTGAAACTGCCGAAATGCCAGGCATGTATGAAGGCGAAGACTATGACCTTGCAGGTTTCTGCGTAGGTGTAGTTGAGCAAAGCAAAATTATTGATGGCTCTAAAGTTAAAGCGGGTGACGTTTTAGTGGGTGTTGCATCTTCAGGTGCACATTCAAATGGTTACTCTCTTCTTCGTAAAATTCTTGACGTGAAAAACGTTGACCTCACTCAAATTGTTGACGGTCGTCCACTTGCAGATGCTGCAATGGAACCAACACGTATTTATGTGAAGCCAATTCTTGAATTGCTTAAACAAGTTGATGTTCACGCGATGGCACACATCACGGGTGGCGGTTTGCCAGGTAACTTACCTCGCGTACTTCCAAACGGTGCTCAAGCAGTGATTAATGAATCTTCTTGGCAATGGCCTGAACTGTTCAAACTTCTTCAAAAAGAAGGTGGTGTTGAACAATTTGAGATGTACCGCACATTCAACTGTGGCGTAGGTATGGTACTTGCTGTTGATGCAGCAGATGCTGACAAAACTGTTGAGTTGCTAAACCAGCTTGGCGAAAAAGCATGGACCATGGGTCATATCGTCGACAATGCTGAATCTGTTGAAGGTGCAGACGAAAAAATTCGTGTAGTTTTTGCATAAGTACTTCGCATGATTAAAATTGCTGTCCTTGTTTCAGGGAGTGGAAGTAACCTGCAGGCCCTGATTGATGCCAATCTCTCAGGTCAAATTGTCGGGGTCATTTCCAACAAACCTGAAGCATATGCTTTAGAACGTGCTGCAAAAGCGGGCATTCAAACTACCGTTATTGAACACAAGCAATATCCTAACCGTGAAGCCT
The DNA here is from genome assembly GCF_013418145.1 of Acinetobacter sp. YH12201. Taxonomy (NCBI): domain Bacteria; kingdom Pseudomonadati; phylum Pseudomonadota; class Gammaproteobacteria; order Moraxellales; family Moraxellaceae; genus Acinetobacter; species Acinetobacter sp. YH12201. Next base: position 19,115 of record NZ_VPCP01000023.1, read on the forward strand.
TTGATGATGTCATGCATCAGCAATTGCTGGATTGGGATGTTGATTTGGTGATACTTGCAGGCTTTATGCGCATCCTGAGTGCCAAATTTGTCAAAGCCTGGGAAGGGAAAATGCTCAACATTCACCCTTCCCTGCTGCCGTACTACAAAGGTATGCATACCCATCAACGTGTACTTAACACCGGTGATGTACTGCATGGCTGTACGGTTCACTATGTCACTGCCGAACTGGATGCAGGTCAGGCTTTGGCTCAAGGTGTGTTGAAAGTGAATCTGCATGACAACGTTAGCAGTCTTGCCAACCGTGTGCATGTACTTGAACATGTCATTTACCCGCAAGTGGTGGAATGGATCTGTAATGGAACCATTCAGCATACTGAACAGGGTGTATTGTATCGAGGTCAGACAATGAAAGAGCCGGTGCAATTCTGCAAGTTTTAAAGAATATTAACGTATAAAAAACGCATCCGGGGATGCGTTTTTTATGGCTTGTTTTTTTATTTATGAGCTGACACAGAAATTATACCGGCTGCGGTTGAATCAATTGTTTAATTAATTCTACAGTCTCTAGCGGTTTTTCAAGTGGAAACATATGACTTCCCGGAACAACCGTATAGGGAATTCCAAACTTCTTTTTCGCAATTTGCGGAAAGCCCCGCTCAATAAATGGCCCTTGTTCCGCCATCAGCAGCTGGACAGGCACTTGAGGTTTTGGCTGTGGCAGCCACCATAATGATGGATTGGTTCTAAAAATATTCACCTCATCCATTTTGGAAATGGTCAACTCCACCCCGCCTCGCACCTTATCTTCCGTTAAAGCATGATCGATATAGGCCTGGAAACAGCTTTCATCAAAATGTTGATAAAAGCCTTTGGGACGAAGCAATTCAGCTGCTTGTTCACGACTGTCCCAATGATCTCTGCGACGTAAGGACAAAGAAGCCGGCGACATTTTATCTACGGCTTTCAGCTTTAAAGTTTTGGCCACGTGCAAAGCAAAGGCGTCTTTCCCCATAATTAAAGGCGGATCAATCATAATGACCTGCTCAAACAGTTCAGGACGTTTTAAGGCTGCCTGAAAAGTCAGCACTGCCCCCAAAGAATGACCAAGGCCAATGACTTTGCTGCCATTAGCCTGGCGCACAATACTGTCAACCACTTGATTGGTCAGACTGTGCCAGTGATTGTCTATGGGATAGCGCTTGTCGGGACCCAGTAAAGGCACATAAATAATGTCATATTCATCTTTCAGTCCATCAAACAGCTTTTGATAAACTTTCGACGGCACGCCATTGGCGTGTGCAAAGTGGATTACTGGTTTCATTGCAGTTTTGTCGTTTGTTCAGATTGGACTTGCTGTGAAATAGAGCTGGCAAAACCCTGTCCAATTGAACTTCCCATACGTCCTAGTACTGAATCGAAAGGATTATATTCAATGGTATAATTTACTGCTTTTTCCAGTTTCAGTTCTCGTTTCAAACTATTTAAACTGCCGGTACGGTCTGCAATGCCCAATTTCACTGCCTGTTCACCTGTCCAGAACAAACCTGAGAAAATTGCAGGATCAGTCGACTTCAATTTTTTACCACGGCCTTGTTTTACGGCATTGATAAAATGGTCGTGCACATTATCCAGCACTCCTTGTACATGAGCCTTTTGTGTAGCATCTACTGGCTGAGTCATTGATAAAAGTGCCTTGTTCTCACCAGATGTCATGGTACGGTCTTCAACACCTAACTTTTGCATCAAACCATTCACGCCATAGTTCGGCATAATCACACCAATAGAGCCAACCAGACTCGAAGGATTAACAATGATTTCATCCGCAGCAGAAGCAATATAATAAGCACCTGAAGCACCAGTATCACCAATAATGGCATACAGCTTTTTATCTGCATGGGCTTTTTTCAAATACTGAATTTCTTGCCAGATTTCATCCGATTGCACAGGTGAACCACCAGGGGAATTAATATTTAAAACCACTGCTTTACTTTGCTTATTTTCAAAGGCTTTCTTGAGTGCTTTGATTGTATCGTTACTATTCACGCTTTGCTTGTCTGCAGCAATGGTGCCAATAATGTCGACCACGGCAATATGTGAACTGGTGGTCGCCGTTGGATCTGCCGTGGATGTACTGCAGCTTTTAGCCAGTAACACCAAAATAAAAAGAATATAAGCAAAGGTGAGAAATTTAAAAAAGATTCCCCAACGGCGCGCACGGCGCTGTTCTTCTACAGAGGCTAAAACGGCTTTTTCTAAAATATGCCATTCTTTGCCAGTTATATTTTGCGAATTATGTTGTGTATTTTGAATTTCATTTTCTGGTTTTGGTGGCCAATCGGACATGGAAAACGATCCACTGTTAAGTTAAATTAGAGTCATTATATACACTGATCGGGTTAAATCTGTCTAAATTATCTGTTTTCCCTTATAATAAATTTATCTTTTCCATTCCTGATGCAATTGACAATATAACAATGACCGATCGAAGCTCCCAGAATACAACTTATCGTCTTTTGCAATTTATTAGCCGACAACCTATTCAAATTTCTCGATTTATAGCGCGTGGTTTAGCTGGTCTGGTCAATACTCTTAAAATTTCCAAAACGTCAGAAACCATTCAATTGAATTTAAATATTGCGCTGCCTGAACTGAGCGATACGGAGCGGGAAAAAATTACGGCTCAAGCCATCCGTAATGAGCTGATCTCTTATTTTGAATTTTTCAGTATCTGGGGTTCAAGCAATGAGGCCAATCTGGCGCGCATTCATAAAGTGCATGGTAAGCAGCTGCTGCTGGATGCACTCGCAGCAAACAAAGGTGTGGTTTTAATTGTTCCGCATTTTGGTACATGGGAAATCATGAATGCCTATATTGCCCAATTTACCAAAATGACCATCATGTATAAGCCAGTCAAAAATGAGGCGGCCGATCAGTTCGTTCGTAAGGCTCGCAGTCGCGAACAGGCAACATTGGTACCTACCGATGAATCCGGAGTTCGCCAGATTTTCAAGGCCTTAAAGCAAGGTGGAACAACGGTAATTTTGCCAGACCATACACCCAATGTTGGCGGTGAAATGATTCCTTATTTTGGACTGCCTTTGGCCACCAGTAATTTAAGTGCCAAACTGATTCAAAAAACCAAAGCCAAAACATTATTTTTGTATGCACTGCGTAATGATGATCAGGGCTTTGATTTACATTTTGAAGCAATTGATGAACGTATTTATTCGGTTGATACCAATCAAGGCACAGGTATTATTTTTCAAGCCATTGAAAACCTGATCCGTCGTTATCCTGAACATTACCATTGGAGCTATAAACGCTTTAAAGCCAATCCTGAATTGGATGGACTGTATTATCTCAATAAAACAGAGGCCTTAGCACTGGTCGAAAAAGTCCGTGCTGAGACCGCAGACCAAAATACAATGTTTCCAGTAGAAAATGATCAGGTCATATAATCAGGCCTTATGATTTAAGCTTTACTGCTTCACGTTTTAACCATAGCTTTTGTTCACGTGCATAATGTAATTGCATTTGTCCATTGGCCTGTCTGCTAAATTGAATGCTGCCCTGCTGTACTGTGCTCAATACAGGAATATCCAGCTGCTGTAAACGCTGCAACGTCATTTTACTGGGATGTCCATAACGATTGTTAAAGCCAGCCGAAGCGATCACGATTTTTGGTTTTAATTGCTTTAAAAAAGTATAGGCTGAACTGTGCCGACTACCATGATGCCCCAAAACCAGCACATCAACCTTTAAGTCTGGATAATCCTGCAGAATTTGATATTCCGTTCGCCAACCGGCATCTCCCATCAGCAAAAAATTTCGATAGGGTTGGGCATTTTTCACCTGCACATAAACCACGCAGGACATTTCGTTTTGATCAGTTTTGGCATTTGCCAAATTCTCTGCTTTGGGTGATAACACGGTTATGTTCATCCCATCATTCCACGACCATTGCTGCCCTTGATGACAATAATCAAACTGGCTACTATCGGGAATGGGAACTTGCTCATTTGAATAAACATACTTAATGGGTAAATCCTGTTTAATCGATGCATACGCCCCGCTATGATCCTGATCTAAATGAGTCAAAATCAGCTGATCTAATTGATCCACACCCTTCACCGATAAAAAGGGCAAAATAATTTGTTTGCCGATACTGAATTTAGCTTCATTATAATTACCACCAGTATCAATCATCATGGTCTGGTCTTGATCCCGAATAAAAATTGCCTGCCCTTGTCCAACATCCAATACATTTAGTTCGAATTGATTTTTACTGGCATCAAGACCAATTAAAGGAATAAAACACAATATGGACCAGGTTTTAGGTAACACAGCACGCGGTAAAAACAGGATTATCAAGCCTAGACATAAACTCAGCCACACGGCAAATGTCATCGCAATCGCCTGTAATGTCGGGGCAAACAGCCCATCTAAAAGTTGCAGCAACCACAACAAAGCAGCAAGACACAGATCGTTGATTTGAAAAACCAGGCTACCCAAAGGTTCAGCAATGAAATAGCACAACGCTGCGATCACATCTAAGGGAACAATCACCAGACCAATCCATGGAATGGCGAATAAATTGCTCAATGGCGTAATCCATGCAATCTGTTTAAAAAACAGCATCATCAGTGGAAATAAAGCCAAAAATATTTTCCACTGCGATTCGATTAAAAGTTTTAATTGTATTTTTATATATTGCATTTTGGTCTTTAGCTGATCCGCCCCCCTTTGCTGCACGGTCTGGTAAATGCGTAGTAACACAAAGCATGCACCATAGGACAGCCAGAACGCAGCCGATAAAATACTAAAAGGATCAAAAATTAATAGAATAGAGGCACTAGAAAGCAAAATATTAAATGGCCGAACCTTTTGCTTGAATAAGATAAATGCACTGATCAACAAGCAGCTCAACAGCGTTCTCAATGCCGGAATTTCAAAGCCGACAAATGCACAGTACAGTACTACGCTGGCGCAAAAAGGCCAGATCAGCAGATATTGCTTTGGCCATTTCAAATAGAGTTGTGGTCGATCATGACGAATGAGCTGATGCAGCCCCCAACACAGCAGTACAGCAAAAATCAGCACATGTGGACCCGATATGGCCAGTAAATGGCTCATACCAAAGCGCTGAAATAGTTGCTCGGTTTCTGTATCCAGTAAACTTTTATCCCCGGTCAATAAAGCCAGCATCAAACCTTCATGCTGCACGGGCTGCTGATGAATAAAATTGCGTAATGCCAAACGCTGCTGCTCAACCCAGAGTTGCATCTGACTGGAAACAGAAGCTTGTTGTTTTAGGTATTGTTCATACCCTAAAGCATAAACCTCTTGTTCTGTCAGCTTGTGTATTGATGAAACTTTAAATCCAGACATGATATTTTGCTGGATATACCATTGCTCCTGATCAAAGGCACCCTCAGTAGCATAGCTATGCGCAGGCAGGATTTGTCCCTGCAAACGGTAATATTGACCTAACTCAAGTACTGAAGATGAACTTGAATCTGCTGCATGTTTTAAAAACACCTGCCATTGCACCACTTCTGTATGGCGATTCAATACCTGAATTTTTTGCTGGATGGTCTGATCGCCTAATTCATTGATGTGTTTAATATAGACAATCACTTCAACCTGTTCAGTCTGCTGCTCCCGATGCTGTAAACGCTCGCTCAGTTGATGATTGGCATAACTATAGCCAAGTGTGATCCCCAGACTCAGCCCAATACAGCACTGTAAAAATTTAAAAGATAGAGCATGAATCTGTTTTAAAACAGTCAGCTTTAAAAGAAGAGTCAGGATGAAAAGAGCGCTACACGGAAGGAGTAAAGACTGCAAGATCGGAAGAGTTTTTCCCATTATTGCAATACCCAGCACCCAGCCGATACAGATGATTTGAATCATTGTGATTATAATTTTTTTTATTTTAGGCAATATTAAAGCCCACCGCAGTGAGCTTCAATTGTTTTTTAAATTTATCGATCAGTGTCTAATCATCAATCCAGACACCGTCTTGCATATGCAAAATCGAATCGGCAGTCTGGGCTAACTGTTCATCATGCGTCACAATCAGCATCGCCATATTGAACTCATCACGTAACTCACTGAGCAGTTCAAAAATTTTTACTGCCGTTTTACGATCCAAGTTTCCCGTCGGTTCATCCGCCAGCATCAGTTCCGGCTTTGCCACCAGTGCACGTGCCAAGGCTACACGCTGACGTTCACCACCAGACAGCTCACCCGGTTTATGCGTCATGCGATGCGACAGTCCAACCCGATTGAGCAAGTATTCAGCCTGTTCTTTAGACTGTTTATAGGTTGTTCCTGCGCGCAGCATCAGTGGCATGGCGACATTTTCCAATGCAGTAAATTCAGGCAACAGATGATGGAACTGATAGACAAAACCTAAATGCTGGTTACGTAAATAGCCCCGTTCAGCTTCACCTAAATTATCAAAGCGCTTGCCATTTAAAAACACCTGTCCTTCTGTTGGACAGTCCAGCCCCCCCAACACATGTAACAAGGTACTTTTACCGGAACCACTGGAACCGACAATCGACACAAACTCGCCTTTTTTGACCTGCAGGGACAAGTTTTTAATCACTTCAACTGTGGTTTTGCCATCGGTAAAACTTTTCGAGATATTTTTCGCTTCGAGGACAAGATTACTCATAACGTAAAGCCTCTGCCGGTTGGGTTTTTGCAGCACGCAGTGCCGGATAAATCGTGGCAAGGAAACTTAAAATAAGTGACAGGCTCACAATCACCACGACATCTTGCCAACGCAAATAAGACGGCAAGTAATTAATAAAATAGGCATCAAACAGGTTCAAACCAAATGCGGTATTCAACCAGCCGATAAAGCCACTGATACTTGAAGCAAAGATAATCCCCAGAATGGCACCGGAAACCGTACCGATCACACCAATAATAGTACCCTGTACCATAAAAATCCGGGTGATGGTGGCAGGTGAAGCTCCCAATGTACGCAAAATGGCAATATCAGATTTCTTGTCGGTGACGACCATCACCAGTGAGGACACAATATTAAATACTGCCACCAGTACAATCAGGAACAGTAGCAAGCTGACCATGGCTTTTTCCATCTGAATCGCACTAAACAAATTACCGTGGGTAAAGGTCCAGTTCGATGCATAGAAATTGTTTGGCAGATCTTTGACAATATCATCCGCCACTTCTGGCGCAAGGAAAATATCATCCAGTTTTAAACGCACACCTTGAGCACCGTCCGGCAAACGCAATAAAGTTGAAGCATCATTCAGGGCGATATAGCCCATCATGGAATCCACTTCTGCCCCAATACTGAAAATACCGACAATCTTGAAACGCTTGAAACGAGGCACCACCCCTGCAGGCGACGGTGTAGCTTCTGGAAGGACTAAAGTAATATTATCGTTTAATCCCAATCCCAGTGAATCGGTCATTTGTTTACCCAAAACAATGCCAAATTCACCTTTTTTCAGGCTATCAATACTCCCCGCAATCATGTGATTCTGGATAATTGACACTTTCTTTTCATATTCAGGTTCGATGCCCGTGACCATAATTCCAGCCACTTGCCCCTGTGCCGTCAGCATGCCCTGTAACTGGGTGAATGGCGCTACACCTTTGACATGCTCATGCTGTTCAACTTTCTTTGCAAGTTCTGGCCAATTTGTTAATATTTGTGTTGAAGAAACAGTAGCTTGAGGTATCATTCCCAATACACGGTTTTTCAGCTCGCGGTCAAAGCCATTCATTACAGACAAGACTGTAATTAACACGGCCACACCTAAGGTGAGACCGATCATAGACACCAGAGCAATAAAAGAAATAAAGTGGTTGCTACGCCGTGCACGAGTATATCTCAACCCGATGTACAGCGAGATTGGTTTAAACATACCATTTAGTCCGAGGAATAATTATGGAAAATTTACAGCATCAAAGCGGCAATATGGAACGCCGCGTTATGTCTCGTATCGATGCTGCTTTGCGAATTAATTATCAGATTATCTCTGATGATGTCGCACTTAATGACCCTTATGATCCTAACTTTGTGCTGCCCCGCTATTTTCTACTACTCGCAGAATTAGATCAATTTGATCATGCTGTAAACTACGAATTAGAACAATTAAATGAAAAAGATCAACAAATTGCTAGAATATTATCTTTATTCAACCAAAAATTAAACCTTATTACCGGCTCTTTATACGATGCAATTGTACAATCCATGTTACCAATCCCGGAACATGTCAATTTTTCCGAAACTGGTTTCAGTTTTTTTAGCGAGCACCCTATTCAGGAAGGCACTTATGTGCATGTGACCTTGAGCCACCCTGAAAATTTCTTCCATATTGCAGCAACGGCCCAAGTCGTCTATAGCCGTACAGAAGATAATGGCAAGTTCCGTACTGGTGCTTATTTCATTACATTGCATCCACAAGACCGGGTAAAACTTGCCGAGTGTGTCAACCTCAGCAAAAATAAAGATTAGAGATTTAACTGCTGGACTTGATCTTGATGGCGAGATTCTGGCTCGCCTTAAGATCACGATAAAAATAAACAAACAGGCCAAACAATAAAATAAAAGCGCCAACAAAAACCATCACCGATAATTTTTCATTATTCAGCATCGCTCCAAACAACATGGCCAACATGGGTGTCAGCACAGTAGTCAATGATAAGGTCGTCGCCTTAATGTTCTGTACCAGTTTAAAATAACAGAACATCGCCAACAGTGATGCCATAATCACCGCATAAAACAAACCGATCAATGCCTTGGTATTCGGAATATGATCTGGCGCATGCTGCCAGATCAACGGCAACATGCACAGTGCAAACAGGCTGGAGACCAGAATGGAACCCGTTGCTTGAGCCATGGGTTTCAGCGGTGCATTGACTTTTTTGACCCAGAAAATGGATGCGCAATATACAAAAACACTGATCAACATCAATCCTATGCCCATTGGCTGGACGTGATGGTCACTGCCACCCAGACAGATAATCCCCAGCCCCAATACTGCAATGCACATCCCCATCCACTGCAAGCGATGCAAATGAACGTTAAAAGCAAAACGGCCAATCAATCCGGTCATAATCGGAGCCAGACCGAACATCAAGGCAATAATGCCTGAACTTAAATAGGCTGTGGCTAAATAGGTAAAAATTTGTGAACCAATAAAACTGCAGGCACCGGCAATATAACTATGCAGGGAGATTCCATTCAAAGGTAATCTGACTTTAAGAACGACCAGCAAGCCCAATGCTAAAGGCATTGCAATAAAAAAGCGCAGTGCCAACGCCCACAAACTATGCAAGTCCGAAACACTCCAGACAATTGCCAGTGGCGTGGTTGCCCAGATAAATACCAATAAGGCATACGTGGACATGATATTGGTTTTTGATGGCATGAGGAGCTCAAGTTAGGCTGCTGTTTTACGTTTCTGTTTCTGAATGGTTTGATCCAGTGCACTGGAAAATTCGCGCTTGTCCCGTTCAGAAATTGGTGGTGGACCACCCGTATTGACACCTGCTCCGCGTAATGAATCCATGAAATCACGTAAATGCAGACGCGCTTTTACGTTGGCAGAGGTATAAATCTCGCCGCGAGGATGAATAGCAATTCCACCTTTTTCAATCACTTGAGCAGCCAATGGAATATCCTGGGTCATGACGATATCATGCTCTTTCATGCGCTCGATAATTTCTTTATCTGCAGCATCTGCGCCACTCATCACCTGAATGGAGTTTATCCGTACTGACGGGGTAATCCCCACATTTTGATTCGCGACAAAAGTCACTTCCAGCTGATAACGGTCAGAAGCGCGAATGATTACATCACGCAGGATTTTAGGCAATGCATCGGCATCGACCCAAAGTTTAAATGGCAGCACACCACATCCATAGTCAAAAAAGAATAGCCTGTAGTTTAGCAAATTCCATACGACAGGAGGATGGCTAAATTGATTCAGCTCATTTGCTGTTTTTAGATTTAACTCACATGGTCATGCTTTCCATGGCACACTTGCAGGCTTCATCGCATCCAGATACAGGATTTGAGTTTATTTTAACGACTTTAATGGTTAAATTTAGTCCCTTGACTTGAAATTTAACAATAACCCTCGATTTAATAGATAAATACGGCCCAACATCAATTGTGAATATGAAAAATCAAAATAGACCAGAACTGATCACCATTGAAGACCAGAACTTTGGCAGTCATGTCGAACATTGGAATCTGCTTACAGATCACCCATGTACCGATGTGCCCAAGTGGTTAGGCCTGGCACTTGATGCACCAGTGATGCCAATGGGTTTATGTAAAGAAGAAGCGGATATGGACGCGTCAGCCTGGCTCATTCAGGGACCTAAACAGGCAAACGTGCAAATGACCCAAGTCATTGCTGTTGAAAACAACAAGCCTCAAGCGGTCAAAACCGCCTTTCCAAGTTTTGAAAGTCCCTACAAAGTAAATGCCTTCATTGAACGGATTATCACCTGTAAATCCAACACTCAGGCGGTACTGCGCTTGAATCTGGGTGCGAATACCATTGTCTATGCCTTTGACACACTGTATAGCGTCAATCATGACCAGTATGAAAAAGATCAACCCTATCTTGCGCAGCTCAATGCCTGGGCCTATGAACTGGAAGCCGTTTCAGATCATGAACAGCTGGTAGTGGATGATCCGGCCTCCATCAAACATCACCGTGCATTAAATGATATTCTGGCTGCCAATAACGGCGTGGCACCTGCCAATTTGCAGGAACAGATTGATGCTTGGGAGCCCAAATCGGAAGATGACAAAGAACCGGTGACTGTCGATTTTTCCAAAATGGTGGCCTATCTGTATGGCGAAAATATGGGACAGGAAGATGAAGCCTGGTTTCAGGGCAATATTGTCGGAAAAACCTCGATGTCATTTATGGATCAGGACTATACGCTTTATGATGTCGCCCTGATTCATGATGAAAATCAGGCAGCCACCCTGATTCGTATTGCCACCAAGAATCCGGCTTATAAAGACTTTGCAATTGGTCAATTCATTCGTGGCAATTTATGGATTCAAGTGAATATTTACGCTAAAAAATAAATCTTCTAACAAGAGCAGCACCACAACAGGATTATCCTCTCAGGTTATGGTGCTGCTTTTTATTTTTTTAATACTCTTCTTTCATGATTATTCATCCCCTCTTTATTTTTCTCCCTCTGGGAGAAATAAAAGGAATTTATGAAAGAAGTCTAAGTTTTATTATCTCTATCTACAGTGTGATTAAAATTTATCCACAAACCAGCATTATATGGGTGGTTTTGAATTTAAATTAAAATAACTTATCCACAGTTTTAAATTCAAAATTTTATTTTAAATAAACAGCACAGCTATTATATTTTTAGCCCTTACTTTTATGCCTGCTATCCAGCACAGCCCTGTAATGGCAATCATCTGACAAGCCAGCTGATCTTCTGGCCAATAAAATAAATATTTTAATTACATATTTTTATTTAGTACTTTATTTAATCAATTTTTTATGATAAAAATAAAAACAAGCAATATAAATTAACGATAAATAAATCGGAATAGAGTTTCCATGAAAATCGTGCAAGAAGAAAATATACAAACAGTTGGCCATCAACTGACTAAACGCTTCCAGTTAGACGGCATTTCATCCCTATTTTTTGTCTTGGGTATGTTTATGTCTGCCTATATTTTGCATCACTTTATTTTTTAAGCTTATTTTAACTACTTATTTTTACCATGCTTATTTCAGCCAATAAAAAGCCCATCATGTGATGGGCTTTTTAGCTTTAGGAATTAAGCATTGCGTTTGGCAAAGTCATCCATAAAGTTAACCAGAGCCTGTACGCCTTCTAATGGTACAGCATTGTAAATACTTGCACGCATACCACCCACTGAACGGTGACCTGCCAGGTTAAGCAGATGATTCGCTTCAGCTTCTTTCAAAAATTGCTTCTCAAGCTCAGCTTTTGCCAAGGTAAATGGTACATTCATGATAGAACGGTTGGCTTCTGCAATCGGGTTGGCATAGAAATCACTGGCATCGATATAACCATACAGTAATTTGGCTTTTTCAAGGTTGACCTGATGCATGGCATCGACTCCGCCATTTTCAAGCAGCCATTCAAATACCAGACCAGATAGGTACCAAGCATAGGTAGATGGTGTGTTGACCATAGAACCGTTTTTCGCCTGATCTGAATATTTCAAAATGCTTGGAATTTCAGGTTTGGCCTGATCAAGTAAATCTTCACGAATAATGACTAAAGTTAAGCCGGCAGGACCAATATTCTTTTGCGCACCTGCGTAGATTAAACCAAACTTGGATACATCTAGTGGCGCAGATAAAATGCTCGATGAAAAGTCACATACCAGTGGTTTATCTGTTTCAGGAATACCCGCAAACTGAAGGCCGCCAATGGTTTCGTTGTCGGCATAATGTACATAAGCCGCATCGTCAGACAAGTTCCAGCTGCTTTGCTCTGAAATAGCCAATTTACCGTTAATACTGGTACCGGCTTCTACAACATTAATGTCGCCGTAGCGTTTTGCTTCTTTCAGCGCTTTTTCTGACCAGATTCCGGTATGAATATAATCAGCCTTGTTGTTTTTACCCAACAAGTTTAAAGGAATAGCAGAGAATTGCAGCGAAGCACCACCTTGCAAGAACAATACTTTATAGTTCTCAGGAATGTTCATCAGTTTGCGCAAATCTGCTTCTGCTTTTTCTGCCACAGCTACATAGTCACTGCTACGGTGACTCATTTCCATGATCGAAAGGCCTTTGCCATGCCAATCAAGCAATTCAGCCTGAGCTTTTTCTAAAACGGCAGTAGGTAATGCAGCAGGACCAGCACAGAAGTTGTACGCGCGCATGATTTTTCCTTTCAAAGTGAAACACAATAAAATGATGGCATTTAACCACAGATAGGCGTTGCTTGCAGTAAATTATCCTGAAAATATTTCAATGCTGTCGGACATTTAAAGTCAAAATCTCAATAAAGATTGATTTTAGCAACTCCTTTTTCACGACTTGGGACGTAGTTTAAAAGTGCAACTGCATCTTATTACTTCTCTTTTCAAATTCTGCTGTAATATCTTCGCATGAGCCATCTAATCACGTGATTGCTATACACATGCATATTAAACAAGACAACAACTTATTGATTAGACATACAATTCAATCTATGCCATATAATTGTTACAAAGAAATTGAGAGTTTGAGTGATGTTATTGCGTTTACATGCACAACCAAAAAAAATTGCACTCCTCATACAACAAAATTTTCGTGTTGGCCTTTATACGGCTAGTCTGCTTTTTGCTTGTCCAGCCTTTGCCGAAAGCATCAGTTATGCACAGGCTGAACAGTCGATTTTAAAGGATTCCTACAGTACGCAGGCCAATCAGGCTTTGCAACAAGCTGCACAATTACAAGCTGAAGCGGTCAAGGGTTTAGGTCTGCCCCGGGTGGATTTAAATGTGCGTGCCTATGCTTTCCATAATGAAGTCGACCTGCCACTTGATTCTTTTAAAAACAATCTGGAACAGACACTTTCTCAAGGCATCAACGATCGTATTAATCAAGAAAACCTTCCATCCACTATTTCTGATCCTTTAAAGCAAGGTCTGAATCAAACCATTCATAGCGGTATTGGGCTATTCCCTGACTCGGCCAACGTGATTCTGGAAGATCAAGTGATCCGCCCTACCGTTTCAGTGTTAATGCCTTTATATACCGGCGGTCTGACCTCCAGCACCAAGGAAATAGCTCATCTCAGGGCACAACGTAGTCAATTGAATACCAAACAACAGCAAGATGTACAACGCTTTGAACTAATTCAGGCCTATTTTAATGCCCAACTGCAAAAGCAGCTTTTAGCCTCTAGCCAGTCCAATTTCAACGCCATGCAGACCCACTACAGCAATGCCTTAAAGCTGGAACATCAGGGTTTTATCAGCAAAGGGCAACGTATGCAGTTTGAAGTGGCAAAGAATAATGCCGAGCGTAATGTGCAAAATGCAACGGCCAATTTAAGATCCAGCCTGTTTCAGCTTAATAACCTGTTACAGCGCAGCCAGATTACCGAACTGAGCACGCCCCTATTTGTTAATTCTAGCCAAAATCAAAACCTGAATACGCTGTTAAAAAGCTATCCGGAACAATCTGTACTGATCCAGAAAATGCAGATGGACACTCAGCTGGCCAATGCCAACGTCAAGGTACAAAGTGCTGCGAAAAAACCTAATTTGTTCGCCTTTGGCGAATATAGTCTGGATGAAAAGCAAAACTGGATTGTCGGTATAGCAGCACGTTATAACCTGTTTTCAGGCGTTAATAACAACAAAAATGTTCAGGCCGCAGAATTGCAACGTTATGCTTCTGAACTGATGACCGAACGCACCAAGCAGGAAGTCGAAAACATTATTTATAGCTCTTACAATGAAATGACCTCAGCCCAGCAAAGTCATCAACTACTGCAACAGAATGTCCAAGCTGCCCAGGAAAATTTGCGTATTCAAACTTTATCTTTTAAAGAAGATATGGGAACGGCCACCCAGGTGATTGATGCACAAAATAGCCTGAATGCTTTAAAAAGCGAGATGGCACTGAATGCTTATAAATATGTGATGTCCTTGGCCACTTTGCTGCAAAGCCATGGCTCGATTGAACAGTTTCAAAACTATGTCAGTCAAAGCAATACCAGTTATATTCGTTAATTTTTGATGGGGAACCACATGACTCAAGATCAAAACAGGCCTGATCAAGATGTAGAAAATACCTCATCAAAAGGAACTTCTACCCCTACTTCAGCTCCAAGCCATCAACAAGACACTCAAACGGCCTCTGAACAGCACAGCAAGATAGATGATGGATTTTTCAGTTATTCAGAACAAGCGCAAGCGCCGACCACTGAAAATACAGATTCAAAATCTTCAGCTGTCATTAAAGTGGTTGGCATCATCATACTGATCTTGCTTCTAGGCCTCATTGGCTTTGGGTTATGGAAAAGTTATCAGCCCAAGGAAGTGGAGCTACAAGGGCGGGTTGAAGCCGAAACCCTCCATATCAGCACTAAGGTACCGAGCCGCATTGAAGAAATATATATTCATGATGGACAAAAAGTACTTAAAGGTCAGTCACTGGTCCGCTTGTTTAGTCCGGAAGTTGAAGCTAAAAAGCAGCAGGCTCTGGCCAGCCTGCAATCTGCTTTAGCCTTGCAATCCACAGCGGATCGCGGTTCACAACAGGAAAATATCGACAGTTTATATGCCAACTGGCAAGCCATGAAAGCCCAGCAAGAGCTGGCCCAAACCACCTATCAGCGTGGCGCTAACCTGTTTAAAGAAGGCGTCATTTCACGCCAACGCCGTGACGAAATGCAAGCTGCCGCACGATCTGCCGCACAAATGACCGAAGCGGCTTATCAGCAATATGCACGTGCCAAACGCGGCAGCACGCCAGAACAGAAATCCTCCGCCGATGCCCAGGTGGAAATTGCCAAAGCGGCTGTTGCGGAGGCCAATGCGCTGGAAGCTGAAACCAAGCTGGTTTCCCCGATCAATGGCACCATCTCCAAAACTTATGGCAAGGTGTCTGAACTGGTGGCTATGGGCGTGCCAGTCGTCAGTATTATTCAGGATGATGAGCTCTGGGTCAGCCTGAATATTCGTGAAGATCAATATGCACAGGTCTATCAGGCCAAATCGATTGAAGGCTTTATTCCTGCATTAAACAAAAAAGCTCTGTTCAAGATCAAAAAGATTGATGCCGAGGGAGAATTCGCCACCATTAAAACCACACGCCAAACCGGTGGCTATGATATTCGCAATTTCAAGATGCAGCTCACCCCTGTCCAGCCGATTCAGGATTTAAAAGTCGGCATGAGCATACTGTTTAAAGTGCAAGAGTCCTAATTATGCTGCATGGCATACTGCGTGAACTCGGCTATTTGCTTCGGCATAAATGGGACCTGTGTCTGGTCACCCTGGCACCTGCCTTTGTGATTGTGCTGTTCACCAGTATGTTTGCTCAAGGTAAACCCAGCCATCTGCCGATTGCAATTATTGACCAGGACCAGAGTGAACTGAGCCGTAATATTGAACATTCTGTCCGTCAGAACAACACCCTGAGCATCAGTACCATTTCCAGCAGTCAGGACCAGGTTGAACAGCTACTCAACCAAAATAAAATCTGGGGTTATATCACTATTCCAGAAGGTGCCGAAGAACGCTTGGTACAAGCCAAGGATGCCCAGATCAGTATTGCCTATAATCAAAGCTATTTTAGTGTCGGCAATAGCATTTCATCGGCCATGCTGATCAGCACTTTGCAGGCACTGGCCGACTTTACTGGACACAGTTATTTGCAAAACCAGATTCCTGATCTGAATGCCCCCACGCCGAATGTCAAAATTTCGCCGCTGTTTAATCCCGGGCTAAGTTATGAATTTTATTTAGAACCGTACATGATCCCGGCGATTTTGCATTTATTGCTCTGCTGCTGTGTGGCATTTTCAGTCGGACAGGAACTGAAATTTAATACCACAAAGCAGTGGCTAGCACAGCAAAATGTCTTGCTTGCCCTGCTGGGCAAAAATATGACTTATGTGCTGATTTTCAGCTTTTGGACCTGGTTATGGATGTTCTGGCTGATTGAAATTCGCGGCTGGTTTATACAGGGACAGCTCTGGCCTATTCTATTGGGACAATTTCTTCTCTATAGTGCTTATGCCTTGATCAGTAGTAGCGTTGTTCTAGCCACCCGTGATCTGGCGAAAAGTTTTGGTTTTATTGCCGTGTATGGCGGATCTTCTTTAAGTTTTGCTGGCGTGACTTTACCGCTAAATAATGCGCCCTTATTCACCCAGTTCTGGTCAAACATTATTCCCTACACCCCTTATGCCAAATTACAAACAGAACAATGGGTCATCGGCAGTCCTGTATCCATTTCACTGTTACCACTTGCAATTTTAGCCGTATATTGCCTGATTTATCTGGGCACTGCCTACTTCTTCCTTAAAAAATATCTAAAGGGAGTTCAGGCATGAAAACAGTCAGAAACTTTCTGCACTTTTATTTAAAAACCTTTAAAGATATTGCTTCAAATAGCTCAATCTTGACCACGTTGGTACTCTCGGTATTTTTATACAGTTTCTTCTACCCGGCTGCCTATCAGGCAGAACATGCCGAATCCTTACCGATTATTATTGTCGATGAAGAACAAAGCCCGGTAACGTCCCGCATTATTGGCGAAGTGGCTAAAAGCCCCAATGTTGAAATCCGTGCAGTGACTGGCAATTTTGCTGAAGCAGAGCAGATGATCAAGCTGCAACAGGCAGATGGGATTTTACTGTTGCCGAACAATTTATCTAGCAGTCTGCGTCGAGGTGAAGTGGGTGGCATCGGTTTATATTTAAGTGTCGCCAATTTCTTAAAAACCCAGAAGATCGGTTTGGGACTGGCAGCATCGGTTGAACATGCGCTGGTTGAACAAGCAGAAAAATTCCAGCATATTTCTGAATTTGCTCCAGCGCTGTCGATCCATCAAATTCCCTTGTTCAATACCCTGTCTGGCTACGGCAGTTATATTTTTCCGGCCGTTGCCCCACTGATTATCCATCAAACCATTTTGCTGGGTTTGTGCATGTTAATTGCGACTTATCGTAAAAAGCACTGGATACCGAGTCGAACCGAATTCTGGGCATTATTCAGTGCCATTTTGACCATTGGTTTTCTGGGCTGTTTATATTTATTTGGATTTACTTTTTGGCTGAATGACTATCCAAGGGGTGGTAACTTCTGGGGCATGCTCATTGCGGTCCCTATCTTTGTGAGCTGCGTGATTGGCCTCAGCATGCTGATTGCCTCTTTTCTGGATATGCCGGAACGTGCAGGTCACGTGATTGTATTTAGCTCTATTCCGCTGTTCTTACTTTCAGGTACGGCGTGGCCGCATGCCGCAATGCCGAAATGGATGCAGTGGCTAGGCCAAGCGCTGCCTTCTACTCAAGGCATACAGATGTTTATTCAATTGAACCAGATGGGAGTGCCTACCCAGCTGGTCATTCCAAAAATGATTTATCTGGCAACCTTTGCCGGCATTTGTCTGGTTTGGGCATATTTTCGCCTGATCCGATCTGGTCAAAAGTAAGCTTTTAGCTATGAACTCATAAGATTATTAAATAAAACTTTACCATTTGGTTGTTTTTAACACCAAAATTGATCTTTTTTTGATCTTTTGAATCAATTATGAAGAAAAAAGTTAGATTGAATATACTAATCGATGCAAAATAGCCCCCTGTTCATATTTCATGAATTTTTTTTATATTATTCATTCCCACGCTCCCCGTAACATGCCGATGTGAGATCGACAGTGTTATAGCAGCTTTTTTATTGAAATTTGATTTTAAGGGCTTAGCATGAAAAAGATTAAGATTAGTCTTGCTTGGCAAATCGTCATTGCGCTCATTTTAGGTGTGCTTGTAGGCTCTTTTCTACACTATTCTCCCGAATATCGTGAAACTCTGATTAATAATCTGCTGAGCCCTTTGGGCGCAATCTTTATTAATTTGATTAAGATGATTGTCATTCCACTTGTACTTTCAATGCTGATTTTAGGTATTGCCAATGCAAGTCATGGTCAAAACTTGGGTAAACTGGGTTTCAAGACTATTGTTTATTTTGAAATTATTACCACGGTTGCGATTATTGTCGGACTGGTTGCTGCAAACGTATTCCAGCCAGGTGCCGGTATTGACATGTCGAGTTTGACCCAAACCGATATCTCTAAATATCAGCAAACCACCCAGGAAGTGAGTAGTCACTCGCATGGTCTGGTCAATACCATTTTATCTTTAATCCCGTCTAATATTTTTGGATCACTGACCGATGGGCATATGTTGCCAATCATCTTCTTCTCTGTGATCTTCGGTATTGGTTTGGGATCTTTAGCGAAAGAAACCAAGAAACCGCTAATTGATGTGTTGCATGCGGTTGCTGAAACCATGTTCAAAGTCACCCATATGATCATGCTTTTTGCACCTTTCGGTGTATTTGGCCTGATTGCGGCGACTGTTGCGAACTTCGGCTTTAGCTCACTGCTTCCGTTAGTCAAATTAGCATTATTGGTTTACGGTGCTATTTTCTTCTTCATCTTTGTGATTTTAGGACTTGTTGCCAAATTCTGTGGTTTCAGTATTTGGGAAATTATTAAAATTCTAAAAGATGAGCTGATTCTGTCTTATTCAACTGCAAGTTCCGAGACAGTATTACCGCGCCTGATGGAGAAAATGGAAGCCTATGGTGCGCCAAAATCTATTACCAGTTTTGTGATTCCAATCGGTTATTCATTTAACCTGGATGGTTCGACCTTATATCAAAGTATTGCAGCCATCTTTATTGCGCAGCTTTACGGTATTGATTTAAGCATGACCCAGCAAATCATTCTGGTGTTAACCTTGATGATTACTTCTAAAGGTATTGCCGGTGTGCCTGGCGTATCTTTCGTTGTATTGTTGGCAACCTTGGGAAGTGTGGGTATTCCGCTTGAAGGCTTGGCATTTATTGCCGGTATTGACCGTATTCTGGATATGGCCCGTACTGTATTGAATGTGATTGGTAACTCGTTGGCTGTTCTTGTGATCAGTAAATGGGAAGGTCAGTTCGATGCTGAAAAGCAAAAAAATTATGCTGTTGAAATCAAAGAGGCTGCATAATTCAGAATATCAAAAAAGGAAGCTTCGGCCACTGCTGTCCCACAAATATCACAAGAAGAACCTCAATTGAGGTTCTTCTTGTTTTCGCCATTTTTTATCAGGCACAAAGAGTGACCTTAAAAGTTTCCTTTCAAATAAATTGACCTGAATAATTCG
>NZ_VPCP01000024.1:0-37282 GCF_013418145.1 Acinetobacter sp. YH12201
CAAATGGCTATTCTACGTTTGATTGGTTTTGGAAAAAAAGAAGAATTTAAGAAAGTGCTAGCAATTTTAAGAAAGAAAAAGCCTGATAGGACAAGGATCCTATGAAATTTGTCGTGTACAGAGAAATTATATGAATAATATAGTTAAAATTATAAAATTTTGTTTATATATAAATATATTTAAGTTTGTATTTTTTTGCCAAATACAAAATTAGCTCCCTTCAGATATGATGAATTATCAACCAAAATCCACAGGTCTTCTGTATGGCAAAAATTATAAAAAACTATGAAGAATTAGTAACAGCAGGATATGGCCAAGGCCATGGACGCGATTATAAACCTTGCAAAACTGTTCAAAACTTCAGTTCAATTGGTCGCTCTCACAGAGTACAAGGTCGTGTCAGTAAACGTCTTCATCACTTATTTTCTGATCTAGAGCTATCCACTTTTTTACTACTTGATTGGAATCAGAAAGTTACAGATATTCGTGAACATTATCCTTTAGATATCTATGATCTTAACTCTATATGTTCTCGTTATCGGATGAAAAAGGTATCGGTTGATTATATACCGTTTACCCTATTTTCAGATTTTTTAGTTGATTTTGGCAAGTTTTCTATAGCACTTGACACTCTTTACAGCAAGGATCTGAATAAAGCTCATATTATTGAGACATTAGAAATTAAACGTCGTTACTGGGAAGAAGAGCACAATACTCCGTTCAAGCTGATTACTGAAAAAGACATTCCTGCGACGGTACTAGAGAACATTAAATGGCTGTATGTAGAAAAAAATGATCTTGAAATAACGAATCACATGATTGATCAAGCAGTTTATTTTATGGAAGAAATTAGCCAGTATCCTCAAAGCTCCTTAATCACCTTCTGCAAGCATATTGACCAAACTCAAAAACTGGATATCGGAACGACGCTCGCATTGTTCAGAAAACTATTTGCACTGCGAATACTGCAATTTAATCTAGAAATTTCGTACTTGGAGCTTAAACTCTCTGATATTCATGCAAGTAATTTGCTCCAGAATGAGAATACAGTCCATGCAACTAATTAATTCAGTTTACATCTTGAATTCAACACAATACCGAATACTCAAATTCCTACCGCAGTATACGGTATGGATTTCTATTGATAATAAAAATGCATTCCCTGAACTCATTTTATCCAAGGAACTTCAAACTCTCTCAGATGATCAAAGCCTGATACCAGCACAAGATCCTTATGAATACTTAAAACGATTAAACTTGAGTGAAGATTCTATTCAACTCAAAAAAAGAGAGGAAAACTTTTCAATTATTCAAGACCTTATTAATGATGAACAAGTTCTTATCAATGCAAAAATAAGAACAGCAAAAGTTAGAATGATACATCTGGAAAAAGAGGTATCAATTAATAAAATTCTACGACTACTAAGACGTTACTGGCAACGTGGGCAAACTATAAATGCTTTGGTACCGGACTATGAAAACTCAGGTGGAAAAGGCAAAAAAAGAGTTATAGGTAATAAAAAGATTGGCAGACCACGAATCTATGAATCAAGTGAAGGTAAGAATGTCACTGAACAGGTTGAATTATATTTTAAGAAAGCCATCGAAGAGTATTTAATTCCTATCAAAAAACAATCCATTAACGAAACTTATCTTCGATTTAAAAATTCATTTTCTAAGCAATTTCATCAAGTGCAAGCCGCAGATATTCCAACGTATACTCAATTCTATTATTTTTATAATACGCGATACAGAAATAAGAACAATTCCAAGGAAATTCTGACGAATCAGAAAACCCTGAAAGATCACAAACCTCTGACTTCAACAGCAGCCAAGCAAGCAAATGGTCCTGGTGCGCGTTATGAGATAGATTCAACAATTGCTGATATCTACCTTGTATCATCACGAGATCCATCACAGATTATTGGCAGACCTACCGTATATATTGTTATCGATGTATTCAGCCGAATGATTACTGGGCTTTATGTCGGTATGGAAAACAGTTCATTTAACACAGCCATACAATGCCTCAGCGTTGCAATCCAAGATAAAGTGACATTCTGTCAGAGTTACGGCTTGCAAATACAATCGGAAGACTGGCCTATTTATGGTTTACCTAGTGCCATACTTGCAGACCGCGGTGAACTAATTGGATATCAAATTGAACTTCTTGAAAAAAACTTTTCTGTTCGAATTGAAAATGCTCCACCATATCGAAGCGATGCCAAAGGTATTGTGGAGAGGGCTTTCGGAATCATTCAGTCACGCTTTAAATCCTACGAGAATATCGGTGTTGTTTCTGGATTCAAGGAAAAAAAGAAAGGCGGACATGATTATCGCCTAGAAGCTTGTCTGACTCTAGAAGAGTTCAGAAAAATCATATTAAGCTGCGTCTTATTACGCAATAATTTTGACGTTTTGACAAAATATGATCGCAGTGCCGATATGCCAACTGACCTGCCTTCTATCCCTCTTAAGCTCTGGCAGTGGGGCCTACAGCACCGTACTGGGATGTTGAGACAAGTGGATAACAAATCACTATATGTTGGCTTGCTACCTAGGATCGATGCATCCTTAAGTGATAAAGGACTTAAAGTCAAAGGATTAGTCTATCAATGTTTGGAAATGCATCAACAAGGCTGGTTTATTCGTAACACGACCAAATCCCGCCCGAAAAAGTTGCGGATTGGTTTTGACCCATACTCAGTAAATACCATTTATGTTTTCTTTGATGAAAATAAATTGGAATACTGGGAAGCCCACTTAAGTGATGCCTCACGTCAATATCAGCATCTGACCTGGTGGGAAGCTGAACAAATTCAAAAAGCGATCAAAACTGTTGAAAAACAGCATTCGCAACTAAAGTCTGTAGCCATCAGTGAATTGCAGGATTTTACTGACAAAATCATTCATGCAGCACAGAGTCGGCAGGCTCAAGTAGGAGTACACCAACTTTCTAAAGCACAACGTACTCGGGATATCCGTCAGAATAAACAAGAAGCTATCCAAGTGGAACGTGCGGAACATCTCCAGAACAGACCCAGCAATTCTATCCAGACTATCAATCCCAACCAAGACAATTCTCAAATATCCCAATCTGACAGCAGCAATCTGGATTTAACCAGTCAACCAGACTTAATGAGACAATTATTTGAAGAGGACGATGAAGAATGAATAATAATGAAATAGTAGTTAATACATCGATACAAGACATCTATGGGGATAATCCTCTCATTACTAAATTACCGCCTATCCTTGATACAAAGTCAGTCATTAAACACCTACGGGGAAAACTGAAATTTATTCCAGAACAACGTTTCTTACCCCAACCAGAAAGAATCCATCTGATTGCTCAGCTGCCTCATGATTTTTTTCAACCACTGACCAAACATCTATCACTGGAACAAAAAATTTCTATCATGATCCGGCAAGGTTACGTGAGTAGAAACATCAATAATGGTGATAGACAAAGGCATTTACACGCCGCTTTTCAACAACTTGAACCATCAAATGAAAGTTCTTACCGATATGCACCTCCAGAATCAACTGCGACCAGCATGTCAATTATAGGATGCTCAGGAAGCGGCAAAACAACGACGATGAACAAGATTTTGCGTTATTACCCGCAAGTGATTGAGCATAAAGAGCTAGGATTAAAACAAATTGTTTTCCTTAAAATTGATTGCCCGCATGACAGCTCTTTAAAAAACTTATGTTCAAACTTTTTTAGAGCAGTAGATTTAGCATTAGGAGATACTAACTTTGAGCATCGTTTCACCAGAAGCCGCTTAAATGTGAATGCAATGCTGCAACAGATGAAAATTATCGCAAATAATTATTCTATTGGACTTCTGATCATTGATGAAATCCAGCATTTGAATACAAAAAAATCTGGCGGGGCTGAGATCATTCTTAATTTCTTTGTCACGCTGGTGAATGTGGCATCGATCCCTATCGTGATGATTGGGACACCTAAAGCGAATGAAATCCTGCAAGAAGACTTAAGGTCAGCTAGACGCAGTGCAGGATTAGGCTCTTTAATCTGGGAACCTATGCGAAATGAAGCGCCTATTCCCGATCCTGGCGACCCTGATCAAATGATCATTTCTGAATGGTATGCCTTTACCAACAAGCTGTGGCAATATCAATGGATTCAACAACCAGCTGAACTGACCGATGAATTAAGAAACACTTGGTATTATTATACGCAGGGTATTCCAGATCTAGTGGTTAAGCTGTTCTGTCTGGTACAAATTCACGCCATCACCATCGGCCTGGAAAAAATCACCTCAGAATTATTTAAAAAGGTCTATGAAGAACAATTACAGCCAGTCCACGACATTTTAGATGCACTGCGTTCAGGCAATCCCGCACGTATTGCACGGTATTCTGACCTAACCATCCCTCAAGTTCAAATTGAAGAATATGTTGAAAAACAACGTTTTAAATCTGAATTAAAAATGGAAAAACAGCATAAAGATTTAGGACCGCATTATTCTACCCTCATTGGTATGCTGACAGCCTTTGGTCACCCGGCTGCTACAATAGAACAGTATGTTACTTCTACATTAAAACGATATCCAAACGAAAAATTACAGGTACTTCTCCAGCATATTTTAGAGATATTAGATAGCTCTTCCACTGAAGATGAACTTGAAAAAGATCAGATTACAACTCCAGTAAAGAAGCCAAGAGCATCACGTAAAGTGATGAAAGCAGAGGAATGGAAGAGTACTGAAGCGAATGATTTACGAAATTTTTTCAGTCAAGCACAAGAACAGGAAATAGATGTTTATGAACTATTAAAATCATCGAACTACTTGTTTAATCCTACACAGCCAATTTTGCATTAAGCAGAAAGAATGGAGGGTGAGACATCGTGATTTCGAATTTTCCAACCCCATATCCGGATGAGTTAGTTTACAGTGTGATTGCACGTTATGCAGTTCACCATGGAATTCTGAGTCCAAAATATCTCACAGAAGAATTATTCAATAGCAGGAATTTAACACCAACTTATGATTTACCTTCGCATCTAGACAGGTTGGCCAGTTATTTACCTGATCATTATGATGTGCATAGTCTCATTCAAAATCATACATTGTTCCCCCTGTTTCAGCCATTTCAACCAAATAGTGTTGTGAATTATGCAGTACAAGCTCTACGAAGTGAGCGCACTCAATCACTGCACACAAAATTGGGGAAAAATGCGTCACGAATTAAATCTGTGAATTTTTTTCGGTTCTGCCCTCATTGCTGGCAAGAACAGATGGAGCAATATGGTGAAGTTTACTGGAAACGCAGCTGGCAGATTACAGGATATGAATATTGTACAAAGCATGCATCCCCCCTTTTTGTAAGCTCTGTCTCGTGTAATGGACTAGACCGAAGGTACTATGTTGCTCATTTAAATGCTCTTAAGGACTCTATTCAGCTCGCATTAAATTCTGAGGACTTAAATAAGCATAGTGAACTTGCAGGATTGATTGAAGAACTATTGTCTAATTCAGACACAATCACTTTAAAAAACTTTTCTTCTATATCTGTCGCTTACTTCAATATTTTAAAAGATCGGAACTTACTTTCAGGTCAAAAAAATATCAATTATGAAAAAGTTCGTCAACTTGTTGTCGATTATTGGGGGGAAAGTTTTCTTCAGTACTATCACCTAGGTGATCTGCGGTCTGAGAATTGCTGGCTCAAGAATATCTGCAGAAAACACCGAAAAGCTTTTTCATATCTCGAACATTTGATCCTGATAAGGGCTCTGGTTCCCACATGCAGCCCAATTCACACGTATCAACAATACCTTGATATGGCGGCCACAGCTATAGAAGAACAAACCATCCAAGTCAATGTGAAACCTGAGACTAATCAAATATTTTCGGATGATCAAATCAAATGGATACAGTTAATTCAGGAATTACCAGTCAAATCAGCCCGCCAAAAAAATGGTGCACTGTATGCTCGTTTGTATCGTAGCCAAAAAGAATGGCTATTAAAGATCAATCAAACCGCTGTCATGGCACCACTCTCCCCACCCAAGCCACGTGTCGATTGGAATATTCGAGATCGTCAGTTTATGAAACAACTGATTAAGATACGTGATGAATTATTAGAAGACATAGACTCACCACAATGGACTAAAAAATTTTTGATCAAACAACTCGGTCATGTCAGCCTGATTGAAAAAAACTGGCATTTTCTGCCATTGACTACAGCATTTCTAGATCGTTACGCTGAGTCTGTAGAGTGTTATCAAATACGTCGTCTTACTCGGACATTTATTCATCAACAAATTGAGAATAAGTATTATCCGCCGAGTGTCTTTCTACGCCTATCCGGATTAAGCCCAGAACGCTTAACACCAGAAGCGCGTCGATTTTTTAATCATATAATGGGGTAAAAATAGTGAGGATGCTTCCTTTAGCCTGTGTATCAAAAGAAAACATTTACTATTATGCAACACAGATTACTCGTCGTGGGACAACTCGTTTTTATATCGATACAACTTTATGTGATGCACCTGATAACAGATATTTTGATACTAAAATGCCAATTGAAAGCATCCTCTTATATCACTACAAAACACCACTAAATCAAATTGAACCAGTACCTCTAGTCAACCGTAAGCTCACTCAAATCAATTTAGGAATCTTGAACAAGACAAATGCAGAAAATCCAACTGTAAATACCCATCCAAAATATCGCAATCGTCGCTGCTTCAGTTTCCAATATCACAATTTGGGAGATGCTTTGGATGGTTGGACCATTCAAATACCTAAACTGGTATTCGGAAGAGATCTCCTCTTCTCTCACCCATATTTTTTACGAGCGGCATTGTTTGCTGAAAGATACACAACTGATGTACTAATTGATCGCAATGAAAAGAAAGCATTTCATATTTTTATTGCACCGAACAGAAAAATAACCACAAAGGATTTAAAAGATCCTGTTTTTCTACAAAGACTAGCCTTAATCCTTTTATATCCTGAATTAAATCAGACTTTCTTAAGTGTGTATGAAAAAACCATTGCAAACCAGGCCCATTCACCAGCCTACCACTTTGATATGGATGCCCCTGTCCTAGACAACATGCAACTCGATGTGGATGGTCTCATGTATCCAGAAAAAAAGATTTATCGTATCGAGCGTATCAACACTTTCGAAAATTTAGAAACAGGAATAAAGAAGCCCATCACGTTTCATGTGGTCACTCAAAAACGTTTGGGTGAGATTAAAGATATTTTTGGTGAAAATAAGGGGGAAAAACCGTCAGGGAGTCAAGATAAATCCAAACTTGACAGTAAAGCTAATGCTGATATCGATCAGCAAATTACACAACTGCGAAATAAAGTGGGGCGCATTATTACTATTGAAGATTTACGCTTCTCTATACATGCTTCCCGTTCAGAAATTGCTGGTCAAGGAGGGAATACAGGTGGAACAAATGATTCAATAGAGCAAGGTTTTGCAGGTGGTGAAGCACAAGATGATGGCACTTTACCAGGCTTTACCATAGATTCAGGCACCACTTTTGTAGATGACCATCATCATAATTTTTTCCTGATGGTAAAAGAAATCGAAAAAAAGGGGTATAAAGTCGAAAACATCCATAATAAAGATTTCGTAAAATGTGGCAGATTTAAAGGACATAAACTCAAGAATGGTAAAAATCGCCGATTTTATATAACACTAATACTCGATCAGAATGATAATGAGCTGTTTTACTTATGTGAAATAGACACATCAGATGGGAAAAAAAATATTTCTACACTCATGCTCAGATATGATCATAATAGCAATAAACTCATGAATCGGCAGATAGAGCTTTTCAAAATTGCAATCCTGTCACAATCTCTGAGTTGGCCTAAAGAATTTTTAACTAAAATACATGACATAAAGCCTTATACGATTAATCATCCTGCAAAAGACCTTATTGCCGTTGATGCTCGTTATTATGAAGACTGGGCAGAGCGTATTCTTGAGAAATGGCACTCAGTAAAAAATTCATCTTCACCAATCACATAACTCATACTCGACAATCTAGATCATGAGATTGAGATAAAAAAACCGATTGAACATCACATAAATAAGGCAGTTACAATCATGAGTGCATGAACTCTGATGAGAGAATTATGGTGCTATGATATGGTCACTCCTTCTGTTTCCCATTAGTTTTAAAGGATCTTGATAACTCACATGACAAAACTCACATGCTTTAAAGCCTACGATATTCGTGGAAAATTGGGTGAAGAATTAAACGAAGACATCGCTTATAAAATTGGCCGGGCTTATGGACAGATCTATCAACCTAAAACAGTAGTAATCGGTTGTGATATTCGTCTCAGCAGTGAAGACCTGAAGCAAGCGATCATTCGCGGTTTAAATGATGCTGGTGTTAATGTACTCGATTTAGGCATGACGGGTACGGAAGAAGTTTACTTCGGTGCCTTCCACCTGGATGTTCAAGGCGGTATTGAGGTGACTGCCAGTCATAATCCAATGGATTACAATGGCATGAAACTGGTGCGTGAAAATGCACGTCCGATCAGTGCAGATACGGGTTTAAAAGACATCCAGCTTTTAGCAGAATCAGGCGTATTTAAAGACGTTGAGCAAAAAGGGACGACCGAAAAATATAATATCCTGCCTGAATTCGTAGATCATCTCATGACTTACATCGAACCCTCAAAAATTGCACCAATGAAATTGATGGTAAACGCGGGTAATGGTGCAGCGGGTCATGTGATTGATGCGATTGAAGAAAAATTCAAAGTCCTGAATGTACCGGTAGAATTTATTAAAATTCACCATGAAGCCGATGGCACCTTTCCGAATGGTATTCCTAACCCGCTGCTCGTTGAAAACCGTGACAGCACGCGTAAAGCCGTGATTGAGCATGGGGCTGACATGGGCCTTGCCTGGGATGGCGACTTTGACCGCTGCTTCCTGTTTGATGAAAAAGGCCAGTTTATTGAAGGCTATTATATTGTGGGTCTATTGGCACAAGCGTTCTTGCTGAAACAGTCGGGTGAGAAAATTGTGCATGACCCTCGCTTGGTCTGGAATACCTTTGATATTGTTGAACAATACCAGGGTGAATCGATCCAGTCTAAATCCGGCCACTCTTTCATTAAAGAAAAAATGCGTGAGCATAATGCTGTGTATGGCGGAGAAATGAGTGCACACCATTATTTCCGTGACTTTGCCTATTGCGATAGCGGCATGATTCCATGGCTGTTAGCGGTGTCGGTATTGTCTGAAACTCAAAAACCGTTGTCTGCTCTGGTAGAAGAAATGATTGCAAAATTCCCATGCTCAGGCGAAATCAACTTCAAAGTGGCAGATACCCAAACGACCATTCAAAAGATTTTTGATCATTATGCCGATCAAAATCCAGCAATTGATCAAACAGATGGTGTAAGCCTGGATTTTGGTGCATGGCGTTTCAATGTACGCGCTTCCAATACCGAGCCATTACTGCGCTTAAATATTGAAAGCCGTGCAGATAAAAATCCTGAACCGATACAAGATTATGTGGATGAATTGACCCAACTGATTCAAGGCAATCGTTAAAAATAAGATTGCAATGTACAATTGTATTGCCATCTTATAAAAAGAGCTCAAATTGAGCTCTTTTATTTTAAAAACTAGTCATTTAAATTTTATATCTTTTGTTCACAAACTTTCCTGGCTGTTCAAAGTTAAGTACCTTGGCATAGTTACCTGCAGCAGTTGCATTTTCAGGGATGTCTTTGGTCACTATACTGCCCGCACCAATCGTTACATTATTGCCAATTTTAACATTTTCAATAATGCACACATTTGGCCCTATATAGACATTATCTCCAATCATAGCCGCTGGACCTAAATTTGCCCCAATCGTGGTATATTGTGATAAATTCACATTATTACCTATCGTTGCCGTTGGACTTACCACCAATGGTCCACCATGACCAATATATAAACCAAACCCAATTTTTGTATTAGCATGAATATCAATGCCATATTTTTTCTTTTTATAATAAAAAACAGGATAGGCAATCTTGGCGAGCAAAGTTTTAGAACTGGCAATTCTAAGCCACACAGAAAAATTAAATCCTCGATTAAAAAAATAATTTTTAATAAAAGAACTTAGTTTTTGATTGCCTGTATATCGATATAAATCACTCAAAATTAATTTCAAGATCATCGAATCCACCTGTCTGTTCATGATCGGATCTTAGATAAACCCTTTCGGATTTTGCTTTTGCCAGTTCCAGCTATCAGCCAGCATATCTTCCAGAGTATATTGCGGTTTCCAACCTAACTCTTGCATAGCACGGGTATTGTCTGCAAATGAAGTCGCCACATCACCTTCACGACGCGGCTCAATGCTATAGGCGACCGGCACATGGTTGACCCGTTCAAACGTTTTCACTACTTCTAGAACCGATGACCCCTGACCGGTTCCAATATTCCAGGCACGACAGCCTTTTGCCATAAGGCGATTATTCAAGGCACACAAATGCGCATTCGCTAAATCCACCACATGGATATAATCGCGCACGCCAGTTCCATCAGCTGTATCGTAATCATTGCCGAAGATCGACAGTTTTTCACGACGGCCAACTGCGACTTGAGTGACAAATGGCATCAGGTTATTCGGAATGCCTTGCGGATCTTCTCCAATACGACCACTTTTATGCGCACCGACCGGGTTGAAATAACGCAGTAAGGCAATCGACCAGCGTTGATCTGCTAGGGACAATTTCTGTAAAAGCTGTTCAACAATCAGTTTGGTATAACCATAGTTATTACTCGGCATACCTGTAGGCATGTCTTCATTTAAAGGTGATACATTCGCCTCATCATACACTGTAGCCGAGGAACTGAAGACCAGATTAAATACCCCTGCGCGCTGCATGGCCTGTACCAGTTGAATGGAGCCAGAAATATTATTGTCAAAATAAGCCAATGGAATTTGCTGGCTTTCACCTACCGCTTTTAACCCGGCAAAATGAATCACCGCATCAATGTGATGCTGCTGAAAAACCTGATCTAAAACTTGTGCATCACGAATGTCACCTTGCACAAAAGTAAGGTTTTTTCCACAGATCTGTTGTACACGGTTTAAAGACTCTTCCGAACTATTGCAGAGATTATCCAGCACAATGACTTCATGCTCTGAACTTAACAGTTCCACACAGGTATGCGAGCCGATAAAGCCTGCACCGCCGGTCACTAAGATTTTAGCCATCTGTTTTTCCTAATAATATCTTTAATAAACCTTGAGTCGAGGCATCCAGCTCTGAAATGTTCTGACTTTCGCCACTTAAAATCGGCAGCAGCTGATTGGCAATTTCCTTGCCTTTTTCTACGCCCCATTGATCAAAGGGATTGATATTCCAGAGTACAGACTGCACAAACACTTTATGTTCATACATGGCAATCAACATACCTAGGCTATAAGGTGTCAGCTCTTTGAGTAAAATGGTGCTACTGGGCTGATTGCCTGCATATTGTTTATAGGCAGGTAAATCATTGAGTTCAGTCTGATCTAATGCCTGATTACCAAATGCCAGCAAGCGTGACTGTGCTAGGCAGTTAGACAGTGCCAAATGATGCTGCTCAATCAAGGCATCGGCATTGTCTACATAAGTAAATTGCTGGGCATTATAGCGTTTTACCGGTGCAATAAAATCACAGCTGACCGCTTGTGTACCTTGATGCAATAACTGATAGAAAGCATGCTGGGCATTGGGTCCAACCTCTCCCCACACAATCGGGCAAGTATTGGTTTCAACGTGTTCACCTGTACGTTGAATCGATTTACCATTTGATTCCATTTCCAGCTGCTGTAAATAGGCCGCAAAGTATTTTAAACGGCCATCATAAGGCAAAATGGCATGGGTCTGGATATCTAGAAAGTTGGTATTCCAGGCACCCAGCAAGCCCATCAACACCGGAATATTCTTTGCAAAAGGAGCATTCCGGAAATGCTGATCCATGGCATAAGCCCCGGCCAGCAGCTGCTTAAAGCCCGCAACCCCGATACTAAGTGCCACCGGTAAACCAATACATGACCAGAGTGAATATCGCCCGCCAACCCAGTCCCAAAGCAACAACTGATTTTCAGGAGCAATGCCCCATTCGGTCATTTTCTCAGGTTTGGTCGAGACTCCAATAAAATGGTGCTTGAGAATATGTGGATGCTGACCTAAGGCTTTTTCCAGCCATAAACGCACGGTTTGCGCATTGGATAAGGTATCAATGGTGCCAAAAGACTTGGACGAGATAATAAATAAAGTGGTTTCAGGGCGCAGCTGATGCAGCAATGCTGACAGCTGGCTGCCATCCATGGTCGAGACAAAATGTACATTTAAAGGCTTGGCGGTCTGTTTTTTAAAATCAGATAGCGCGTGACTAACCATCACTGGCCCAAGATCCGACCCTCCAACACCAATATTGACCACATCCTGAATCACTTCACCGGTCGCACCGCGAAATTGACCGGCATGAATTTTTTCCACCAAGGCATACATACGCTGAAGTTGCTGATGGACCTGCGCAGCGACTTCAGCATGCTGCTGATCACGTGGAGGCAAACGTAATGCCCAGTGCATCGCCGCACGCTGTTCGGTATAGTTAATGGCTTCACGAGAAAACAGCCGTTTAATCCAGGGCTTGAGCTGTTGTGCATTGGCCCATTCAACCAAACGGTCAATTACAGCCTGATTGACCCGATGCTTGCTAAAATCAAAAACTACATTGTCTAAATTTACAGAAAATTTTTGAAAACGGTCATCTTCTTCTGCAAAGAAATCGGTTAAATGTTTATTTTTTAATTCATTTTTTAAGCTTAATAGCTTACCCAGAACTGAATGTGTCGCTTCTACTGGATAAAGTTGTGTTTGAGTCATCATTAACGCCCTACCCCTATATAGGCAAATCCCTGCGCTTTCACATAATCTGGATCATAAATATTTCGACCATCCAAAATCAGGGGATGCTGCATTATTTTTAATAAAGTTGGGTAATCGGGACTCCAATATTGTTTCCAGGCGGTTAACAGGCATAAGGCATATGCGCCGTTTACGGCTTCATACTGGTCAGTACAATAAATTAAGTCCTCACGATGTCCATAGACTTTTTCAATTTCAGCCAAAGCCTGCGGATCATGCAGTTTGACCGTCACTCCTTGCGCCCATAAGGCTTTCAGCATGGTATGAATGGGGGATTGCTGGATACGTGCCGTATTTTCTTTAAAAGAAGCACCCCAAATTGCCACCGTTTTGTCTTTTAAATCGCCATGGTAATAATTCCAAAGTTTTCTAAACAGCAGCTCTTTTTGCTGTTCATTGATTTCCCAAACCTGCGCCAACAGCTGACTTTTCGTGCCGGTCCCGGACACGGTATTGGCCAAAGTAAGAATATCATGCGAGAAGTTCTCTCCGCCAAAACCCGCACCTGGATACAGATACGACGACCCGATCCGGCTATCCGCTGCCATGCCCTGACGCACATGCTCGATATCAATGCCCAGTTTTTCCGCAACTACGGCCAGGTCATTGATATAACTAATGCGTGTCGCCAACATGCCTGAAATGCTGAGTTTGGTAAATTCAGCATCTAAAATGGGCATAAATAAATATTGCTGATGACGTGGAAATAATGGTCGCAGTAATTCCTGGATTTTGAATTGAACCTTGCTTTGCTCACAGCCCACAATCAACTGTTCGGCTTGAGTCATGCTGACCAAGGCATTTCCCTCCTGAATAATATCGGGTAAATACACCCAATCATCTTCAGGTAAATACTTTTGTAATTTGTCCGTACCATGCAAGCCTAGCGTGGATGCATTAATCATCAATTTAGGATGAATAATTGGACGCTGACCGATTTCTTTTAATATTTCAATCCCCAAATTTTCTTCAGTCGGATTAAAACTAAAGAAATAAGCATCGATATCCAGGGCAATATCATGCAGGTGACAGTATTTTAAAAACCCACTTTGTTGCTGTTTATCCAGTAACTGTTTGACTGCATCATCTTGGGCATAAGCTTGTTCTAAAGCACTTTTTTTTAGAAAATCACACCAATACACCTGATGACCACATTCAGCCAACAATGCTGACAGGACACCTGAATAGAGGGTTTGTCCAAATACTGCAACCTTCATTATTCTATCACCTTATAATACAAGTTCCTGGATGAGCGCTTTGAAATCCTCACCCAATTTAGGATGATCTATACCATAATGTAACACTGCTTTGAGATAACCCAGTTTGCTGCCGCAGTCAAAGGTTTGACCTTTCATTCGATAGGCTTCAACCGTTTCCGTCTTTTGTAATTCTGCAATCGCATCGGTGAGCTGAATTTCGTTCCCTGCACCTTTGGGGGTATTTTCCAATAACTGCATAATTTTGGCAGGCAGGACATAACGCCCTACGACGGAAAGATTAGAGGGTGCCGTACCAACTACCGGTTTTTCTACAATCCCTTGCATTTTAATACTTTCGCCTTCTGCCGGAGATGCAGCCACATCCACAATGCCATATTGATCGACTAGATGATCCGGCACAGCTTCCACCATAATTTGTGAAGCTTGGGATAAATTAAAACGTTGAATCATTAAGCTCAAATCATTTATTGACTCTGGATCTTTCACCAACACATCAGGCAATAAAACCGCAAAGTCATCATCACCAATCACGGCTTTCGCACAGAGCACGGCATGACCTAAACCGAGGGGTTGTGGTTGACGCACGCTGATCACACTAACATGGGAGGGTAAAATTTCTGTGATTTCTGCAAGCAAATCGAATTTCTTTTTATTTTCAAGTGTCGTTTCAAGCTCAAAATTACGGTCAAAGTAATTTTCAATCGATGCTTTAGATGAATGTGTGACCAGGATAATCTGTTCAATTCCTGCTGCAACAGCCTCACGTACCACATATTCAATCGCTGGACGATCCACCACCGTCACCATTTCTTTAGGAATAGACTTACTGGCTGGAAGAAAACGGGTACCCAAGCCTGCGACTGGCAAAATGGCTTTCTTAATCATAAATGAACTTCACTTAATTGACTTTAATTTCTTTACCACGTTGATAGCCATCAACATAATATTCAAGCTGTGACAAGGCCCAGTCGATATCTGCCTGCGTAGCAGAAAGTTCCTGGATTTTATCAAACACTTGTGTAATTTCCTGTAACGGAACGTGTTTTTCAAATGATCTCAGGATACGATTGTGTGAGGTAATATCGGTATTTTCCTGATCAATTAACAGTTCTTCATACAGCTTTTCACCTGGACGCAAACCAGCATACTGAATTTCTATATCGCCCTCCGGATGCTGCTCATCACGGACTTTCAGTCCGCTCAAGGCAATCATTTGACGGGCCAGATCCTGGATACGCACTGGTTCACCCATATCCAGCAGGAATACATCGCCACCAACACCCAAGGCACCGGCCTGAATCACCAGCTGTGAGGCTTCCGGAATAGTCATAAAGTAACGGGTCACATCCGGATGAGTGACTGTAATCGGTCCACCCTTGGCAATCTGCTGCTTGAACAAGGGTACCACTGAGCCGGAAGAACCGAGCACATTACCAAAACGGACAATACTGATCTGGGTCTGCTGTTGCGCTTCTGCCATCGCCTGGCAGTAAAGTTCTGCCATGCGCTTACTGGCACCCATGACGTTAGTTGGACGTACAGCTTTATCGGTTGAGATCAGGACAAAGGTTTCGACGCCTTTTTTGACCGCAGCATTAACGCTGAATGCTGTCCCTACTGCATTATTTTTAAGCCCTGCTAGCGGATTACACTCTACCAGCGGTACATGCTTATAAGCTGCCGCATGATAGACGGTTTGCACTGCATACTGCTCAATCACACGTTCCAGTTTTTGCTGCTCCAGCACCGAGCCCAGAATCGGAATAATCTCACACTGAGACATTAAACGTAATTCTTTATCAATGCTATACAGGGCAAACTCGGTTAACTCGAAAATAATGATTTTTGCCGGCTGGTTTTTCACAATCTGCCGGCACAGCTCTGAACCTATAGAGCCGCCTGCACCGGTGACCATCACCACTTTATCTTTAATATTCTTGGCCAGAAGCTCTGCTACGGGCGGCACCGGATCGCGTCCCAGCAGGTCAATAATATCTACTTCCTGAATATCAGAAATCCGGATTTCACCATCGACCAGTTTGGTCAATCCCGGAATCTCGGTAATTTTTAAATGTGCTGGTTCTAAAAATTTAATGATTTCACTTTTACGGACCCGTCCGACTGAAGGCAAAGCAATCAGAATTTCATCAATTTTTTGCTTACTCATGAGCTTTAGGGCTGTCTGGGCATCATAGACTTTAAGTCGCCCCAGCTGCTGTCCAGTCAATGAGCGTTTGTCATCAATAAACATGACCGGTAAATGCTCATTGGAACGATAAAGTGCAGCAGCAACCTGTTGGCCTGCATTACCCGCGCCATAAATCGCAATGCGTTTTTTCTGTACGTCAGCCTGCAAATAGGAACGGATAATAAAGCGGATAATGCCACGGCTAAACCAGATCCAGGCAAACATCATAAAGCCGAACATCAGCGGAATAGAGGTCGGAATAAATGCCGGGGTAAAATAAGCCAAGGCATAAAGACCGAAGACAGCCAATGCAGTCGCCAGTCCTATTTTGATCATAAACACTTCATTATAAGTACGGACAATAAAGCGGTAAACCCCACAGAGCAAAAGCGATGCAACGGCAATGACACTCACCCAAACTGCACCAAAAGCCAGATGAGGCACTACCTCTGCGCCTAAATCAAAAAGACGAATCGCATAACAGAGCCAGATCAAGACAGGAAAAGCACAAAAATCCAGAATAATTAAAAATGCAAGTTTGGCGGCTCGCGGTGATTCTACGAAAGGCGTAATGATCGATTTCACTGGGTACGTTGTCTCAATTCTAATAAATTTTTAATGAATCATGATTCTATTGGTAACTTAGAGTGATAATAGAGAAATGCACCGAATACGGTGCATTTCTCTTGCAAAAGTTTAAGTAACTATTCTAGCAATAACGTGCTGAATTGCCATAACTGTTTTATTCATACTGTCATCACTTAAAGTTGGATGCACTAAAAACATTAGGCTGGTTTCACCGAGTTTCTGCGCATTTTGCAGGCGCTGTGCCGGACGCCATGGCGTGCCATCAAACGCATGTTCCAGATAGACTTCTGAACAGGAACCGCTAAAACAAGGCACATTCAGCGCATTAATTTCACCCATAATGCGATCACGTGACCATCCTTCAGGCAATTTTTCATTATTGACTTGTACATAACATTTATAGGCAGCATGTACATAGTCATCGGATGGGCGATGGACAGTAAAATATGGGCTGTCTGCAAATGCGGTATAAATTTTCTGCATATTGGCAAGCCGTTTTGCAGTCCACTCCGGCATTTTTTTCAGTTGAATGCGCCCAATAACTGCCTGCATTTCCATCATGCGCCAGTTGGTACCAAAGGAATCATGCAGCCAGCGGAAACCCGGTGGATGCTGCTTGTTATAGATGCTGTCAAAGTTTTTGCCATGATCTTTATAGGACCACATTTTTTTCCACAGGGTTTCGTCATTGGTGGTCACCATGCCGCCTTCACCGCCTGTGGTCATAATCTTGTCCTGACAGAAAGACCAGGCCGCGACATGGCCGATTGAACCGGCAGATTTGCCTTTATATTTTGCGCCATGCGCCTGGGCACAGTCCTCAATCACATACAGGCCTTTATCGGAAGCCAGCTGCATGATTGGGTCCATGTCACACATCCAGCCTGCCAGATGCACACAGATAATGGCCTTGGTATTGGGTGTAAGGACCGCTTCAATGGTACGACGGGAGATATTCTGGGAGTCCAGCTCGACATCGGCAAAGACTGGATTGGCACCAGCGGTGACAATGGAACTGGCAGAAGCTAAAAAAGTACGGGAAGTAACAATCACATCATCACCTGCACCGACTCCCAAGGCTTTCAAGGCTACATCCAAAGCTACGGTACCATTCGCCAATGCTACTGCATATTGTGTGCCAACAAATTGAGCAAATTCTTTTTCAAATTCACGGCATTCCTGTCCAGTCCAGTAATTCACTTTGTTGGATAACAAGACTTGGGAGACAGCATCGGCTTCTTCTTGCGTAAAGCTTGGCCATGGTTCAAATGCAGTGTTTAACATGATGTT
Organism: Acinetobacter sp. YH12201; assembly: GCF_013418145.1. Taxonomy (NCBI): domain Bacteria; kingdom Pseudomonadati; phylum Pseudomonadota; class Gammaproteobacteria; order Moraxellales; family Moraxellaceae; genus Acinetobacter; species Acinetobacter sp. YH12201. The sequence goes on from NZ_VPCP01000024.1 coordinate 18,234, forward strand.
TCCTGAATTTTTAAAATTTAAAAAATTATTTTTTCTCTAAAATACGTGCCGGATTGCCAACTACTGTCACACCCGGTGGAACGCTCTTGGTGACCACAGCACCCATACCCACTACCGCACCCTTGCCAATGACTAAAGGCTTGTCAGGTGTACCCTGCTTGATCACGGCACCTGTACCAATATAGGCATGGTCTTGAATATGGATATTGCCATTACATTTCACCCCGGGAGCAAAGGTGACATAGTCACCGATGACACAGTCATGAGCGACATAGCTATAAATATTGGCATGAAAGAATTTTCCAATTTTGATATTGGATGTCAGACAAGTGAAAGGACAAAGTAAGCTCCCTTCACCAATATGCACCTCATCTAGAATAACTGTATTGCCTGCATGAACATCTAAATGCTGAATCTGATCTTCATTTAAACGCTGAACCAGTTTTTCACGAACTTGACTATTCGCGATAGCAATGGTTACAGCCTTATGTGTATTTGGTTGGGCGACGAAATCCTGATAACTTAAAATGGCATAGTCATTTAAACTATTGCCTGCTTGGCCATCATCAATAAAAACAAAGTTATCTTTAGCTAAAGTTGGAAACTTTTGGCGAACCAATGGCATAACTTCTTTACCAAAACCACTTGCACCATAAACACCAATATATAAAGTTGCCATTATGTTTCATCCTTGTGTTGTGAACCAGTAAAGCGTGTCATGGTCGCTTCACCCTCGGCACTGATATCGTCTTTTGCTAAAACTTTATGTACCGTTTTAAACATGATTTTAAAGTCGAGCCAGATGGATTGATTTTCCACATACCAGGTATCCAGCTTGAATTTTTCTTCCCAGCCAATTGCATTGCGACCATTCACTTGTGCATGACCAGTCATACCCGGACGAACATCATGGCGTTTAGCTTGTTCAGGGCTATAAAGCGGCAGATATTCCATCAACAGTGGGCGTGGGCCGACAATACTCATATCACCTTTAATTACATTCCATAGTTCTGGCATTTCATCCAGACTGGTGGAACGCAGCATTTGGCCAAAAGGCGTTAAACGCTCACTGTCCGGTAATGGGTTACCCTGCTCGTCTAAAGCATCTTTCATGGTGCGGAACTTGATCATCTCAAAGGGCTTGCCATTTAAACCGGGACGCACCTGACGGAATAAAATCGGAGAACCTAAATTCTTTTTTACTTTATAAGCAACAAAGGCATAAAGTGGTGAAAGCAGGATCAGGGCGATGGAAGCGATGATAATATCGAGAAGGCGTTTTAGCATTATATTATCCTTGCGCTACCCACTCAGCAAACTTTTGCGAAAGTTCCTGACGGTCGAATTGAGATCGAGCTAATTCTTGTGCATTCCTTCCCATTATCACAAGCTCATCACGATGATCTGCCGCATACTCCAATGCATCGGCAAAAGCTTGAGGATTTTCAGGTGGCACAGCAAAACCACAATGTTTTTGTTGAATTAATTCCGCTAACCAGCCAGTATAGTTATTCAACACAGGCAAACCAGCTGCAATATAATCAAAGAACTTGTTTGGAGAAGTACCATAATAAAATGCAGGCACATTGGCTAAAATTTGCAATCCCATATCTGCACTTGCCATGAGGCCTGCTAGCTTGGTTTTATTTACTGGATCATGAAAAATAATATTGTTCAGTTTTAAATCTGTAGCACGTTGCTGCAAGGCTTGCTTTTGCATACCATCACCTACCAGTACTAGCTTAATGTCATCTCTTTTACGCTGCTGTAGCTCAACAGCCACATCAATGACTGCATTTAAACCATTGGCTAAACCATGTGTCCCCGTAAAAATTGCCATTAAATCAGTACTTTTTACCTGTTCAGGACGCCAAGCCTGTTGTTCTTGGGCAAAAATATCTAAATCACAGCCATTTGGAATAGATGCCACTTTTTTTGGATCAATACCACGTTTGACAATACCTTCTACGATACCTGGCGATAGTCCAACCAAACGGTCTGCTGAATGGTAAGACACCCACTCCAATATAGACATCATCCACAATACAATTGGATTTTTAATCACCCCCATCGCTTTAGGTAGTTCTGGCCATAAATCACGGACTTCAAATACAAAAGGTTTGCGGCGCAGCCATTTTGCAAAAACACCTGGAATACCTGCTGTAAGTGGTGTAGTGGTTGCAAATAGCACATCATATTGTTCTGTAAATGCTACTTTAATTGATTTAAAAGCAAAGCTTAAAAAAATTAAAATCCGTTTTAAAAACGAAAGACTATTTGAATATGGCAATTCAAACTCAATAATTTCAATTCCATCGACTACCCCCCGACGCATTCCATTTTCAAATGCTTGGGTTAACCCTGTCTGCCCTGCACCAAATGAGCCACATACCATTGTGACCTGATGACCATTGCGAATAAGTGCTTGAGCCATGGCATAAGAGCGAATACCCGCAGAGCCTTTGGGCGTAGAAAAATGCTGGTGGAAGTATAGAATTTTCATGTTAAGTCTTGAATAACCGTAGTAATACTTGTTGCTTGAGTTGCTTTAATTTCCAGTACAGGTAAAGACTGTTTTTGATAATAGTATCTTGATTCTTCACCCTGCACCAATTGCAGTGTTAACTTTGATTCTGAATGAACCACAATACTGATGTGACCGTTGCTCAGGACATTGCCTTGCAATTGCCACTGGTCTGGTTGTAAACGCCACCTTAAAACAGCCTGTGTTTTAAAACCAGAAATTGTATCTGTCACTTGAATACTCTGATCTTTGAGTGCAACTTCCCGCTTGTGTTTACATCCCCAATAATCCTGATAAGCACAGTTAAACTGATCTGGTTGATAATTTAGTTGACTCGGCTTTAACCATGCACCAAACAGAAAACGACTTAAGCGAGGCATTTGCTGATGCCCATCAAATTGTACCGTGTTATGACTGGCAACACCGCTAAAGTACTCTAAATCTTCTGGTGTAGAATTGTAACTATACGTACCGCCATCCCGTAAAATATTTTGCCCTTTCCACCAAACATCTAAATGTAAGGCATCACACTGACTTGGTCTAAACTTAAAAACAGGCAGTTTGAATGCAATAAAGAAATTTCGCTTTTGTGCAGTAATCAAACCACTTTTAGAAAAAAATTGATCTTTTTGAGGGACGCTTGAAAGGTTTATTACTTTTTTATCTAATTTAAAAAAATCTAAACTTTCATCATAAGTACCCTGAGCTGCGTAATAACTCTGCCCGGCAAATAAAGTACTAGCCAACTGCACACTGGGCCTAAAATCCCGATAATCTGTTGCTGAAACGGCCAATAAGCGTGCGCCATCATTTGCACCAATATTGGGTACATCGCCACTCGTTTCTTGTGTAAGCACATACAGCCAGTTGGTTGCTTTTAGCAATTGATGGTAAAGAACATCAGAAAATGCTTTTAAATTGAGTTGCTGGCGTACAATCTCTGCCAAACTATATGAATCTAGCATGACCCGATGATAAGTCACTGAATATTGGCTGAATCCACCATCTGCCATAATCAGTTTTTGAGCTCGATTTTCCAACCACTTCTGCCCAAGTTCTCGCCATGCTTTATATTCCGGTTTAGGTGTCACATGATTGAGTAATGCCCCACCTATAAAAAGTGCTGTCGCTTCAGAAGTACCATGGTTATTGTCTTGAGCGATTGCATAATCAATGGTAGGTGCAATCCGTTTTAAATGTAATGCTATAAGTTGTTGTATATTTTGACTCGGTTGTGTCAGTTGATTTAAACCAATTAAGCCTGCAATTAAATGCATGACCCGAATAGAGGCTTCTTGTCCACATTTCCAGTTAGGTCCTAAATAGGCAGAGTTTTTCTGGCACCAGTCATTTAACCATGTATCTAAAACATGCAGTGCTTCATCATTATGTTGTTGAGTTTGCAGAACAAAGTTGAGTACCCAATCAAAACGAGAAGCTTCCCAAATACCTTTAATATCACCTACATTTGCGTCAAAATCTGGAATTTTATACCAAGCCAAATGACTGTTTTGAAACTCATGTTGGGTTAACGGACTATAAAACCAGTTGGGAATACCCTGTGTTAAAGGATATTCCAAATAACCAAAAGCCTGTAATTCCTTTGGAAAATTGCTTAAAGTATTATGCTCAAGTGTAGTACTAAAAAAATGACCTTGTGGCAATTTTGCAGTAAGTTTTTGAACTCCATTTAATCCAAATTTTAATTCAACCCTGTATTTTAGGATCCTAAATAAATTTAAAAGTCCTAGGTTGAAAACAGTACTTAATTTTACGAATAGGGCTCTTGGCATTTTCGATCTACAATATTCTCATTACAAGATAACCGGTACAAAAACATTAAAATAGTTTTCATACCGAATAGGAGATTAATGTTAATCAATAAAGCTTGAAATCTCTTGCTCAAGCTATGAGTTTAATTAATAAAAGGCTATGCTCTTTGTTTAAGGAATTGGATAATTCTTTCAGAAGCCTTGCCATCTCCGTATGGATTATGCGCCCGTGACATTTTCCGATATTCTTGCTCGCAATCTAAAAGTTTTTGAACCTCAGTTATAATAACATTACTATTAGTTCCAACTAGTCGAACAGTACCTGCATCCACAGCTTCAGGGCGCTCAGTAGTATCTCGCATTACTAAAACAGGCTTGCCTAAACCAGGTGCTTCTTCTTGTACACCACCACTGTCGGTCAGTACTAAATAAGCATTCTGCATTAAATATACAAAAGGCTCATAGCCTAGTGGTTCAATTAAATGAATATTACTCAAACTACCCAATAAACGTTTCACAGGCTCTTGAACGTTTGGATTTAAATGAACAGGGTATATGAAATGTATTTCAGGATTACTTTTTGCCAATTGTTCAAGTGCAGTACAGATATTTTCAAAACCATCACCAAAATTCTCTCGGCGATGTCCTGTCACTAATATATAATGCTTATCAACTACTTCTAGACTTAAACCGGCTTGAGTTAAAGTATTTTGAATAGCTTCATGCAAAACAAAAGATGATTCAATTTTTCTCACTACCATTTGTAGTGCATCAATCACCGTATTTCCTGTGACTACAATCTGTGATTTTGGTATATTTTCTGCCAACAATGCATTTTGATTACGTATAGTAGGTGCAAAATGCCATTGTGCTAAGCGACCAGTTAAAACACGATTTGCTTCTTCTGGCCATGGTGAATACATGTTGTTAGTACGTAAACCTGCTTCAACATGCCCAATAGGAATTTGTTGATAGAAAGCTGCTAATGAGGCGCCAAATGTTGTAGCTGTATCCCCATGAACTAAAACAATATCAGGTTGGAAGTCTTTTAAAATATCACGTAATCCCAGTAATACACCTGAAGTTACATCATATAATTCTTGACCAGGCTTCATTAAATTTAGATCATAATCTGGTTGTATTTCAAAAAGCTCTAACACTTGATCCAGCATTTCACGATGTTGTGCAGTGACTACTACCTTCGAATCAAAAAAAGAATCTATCTCAAGCGCTTTAACCAGAGGGGCCATTTTGATCGCTTCTGGACGCGTACCAAAAACTGAAAGAACTTTCATTATTTAACTACCCCACAAAAGTCCAAAACAATCTTATCTTCCGAAATATTAAGTGTTCTGAACTCATTATGCGCAACAAGTAAAGCAATAATATCTGCTTTCTTAACAGCCTCATCAAATTTTGTAATTTTATAATAAGGATGATCTTGAACATTCGGTTCAACAATAAAATAAGTTTCACCTTTAGCTTGTTGCAATACTTTTTGTGTAATATAAATTGCCGGGGATTCACGCAAATCATCAATATTTGGTTTAAATGCTAAACCCATTAAAGCCACTGCTGGAGTCTTATTATTCTTAATTTCAAAATCACGAATAGCATTTGTGATTTTTTCTGCACACCAAAAAGCTTTGTAATTATTAATTTCACGCGCTTTACCAATAATTTGGGCTTCGCGTGGAAATTCAGCTGTAATAAAATAAGGATCAACCGCAATACAGTGCCCACCCACTCCACTCCCAGGTTGAAGAATATTAACCCGTGGGTGCTTATTGGCAAGGTGAATTAGTTCCCAAACATTGATATCAGCTTTATCGCAAATTAAAGATAATTCATTTGCAAATGCAATTTGAACATCACGAGATGAGTTCTCAGTCAATTTACACATTTCCGCAGTACGTGCATTGGTTTTATGTAACTCACCTTTCACAAATTGCTTATAAAAATCAACAGCTTTTTCAGTCGATGCTGGATTCACCCCCCCAATAACGCGGTCATTATGTACCAATTCATACATAACATTACCAGGCAATACTCGTTCTGGGCAATAAGCAATATAGAGTTTACCAGTTAATTCCGGACGCTGTGTATAAATAAACTCTTGCATACGCTCAGTTGTACCAACAGGCGAAGTAGACTCAATAATGTATAAATCACCTTCTTTTAGTAGTGGTAAAATACTCTCTGTAGCAGCCTGAATATAAGAGATATCTGGTTCATGATTACCTTTAAAGGGTGTCGGAACAACTATAAGATAGGTAGCAGCTTCAACAGGTTGTGTGTCTGCTTTTAAATATCCCGATTGTACTGCACTTGCTACTGCCAAATCTAAATCTGGCTCAACAATATGAATTTTCCCTGCATTAATTGTATCTACAACTTTCTGTGAAATATCAACCCCATGTACAGAAATTTCATGAGTAGCGATTAACGCAGATGTTGGCAGGCCAATATAACCTAGACCAAGAGTAGTTACTTGAGATTGCATAAAACACCTTAAAAAATAATTAGTAAGCTATTGAGTATTCAACTGAATAACCTGAACCATTGACACCTTGCAAATAAAAATAAACAACATCCTTACTTGAATCAAAGCCATAAGGAAACTGAATTTGACCATATTGAAATAGTTTCATATGCCAAATATCTTTTTTAAATTTTTCCACCAACTCCCATTTTTTTAAATCATGAGGAGAAGAACACCAAAGCTCGATATAATGTGAAGTGTTAACATCACTAGGCTCAATAACGGTTGCAAGCCAATAACGATTAGCTTGATAACTCATATAAAATACTGAACCACTAACATTTTGCAGTTTTTCTAAATTTCCTTTAAAATCAGATTTATAAATATAATTTTTTTCAAGAGGAGTGTCGGTTCCATATAGTATGACTTCATTAATGATCATGAAATCTACCGCACGAGTCTGCTGACTTCCTCTAATTATTGGCGTTGTCGTTTTGCCATCCCAACACCAAATACCAGCCTCATCCTTATAATCGCCGGTACTAAAATAAATTTTATCTTGATAGCAACGCACGGTATGTATGTGTCTCACATTTTTTATTTGTAATAATTTTTTTTGATCAAAACCATTATAAGATATAATTGAAACAGGATTTCTCTCTTGATTAGAGCAATACTCACCGTAGATTAATTCATCATTATAAAGATCAACACGAAGAGGTCTTCCACCTATCAAATTCAGAGGCTTACCGATTAACTCTCCATTAGAAGAAAAACGTGCACATTTTTTATTATAAATACAATAGTACCCACCTTTTCCATCATATATAAAGTGATGAACACCTAAACGAAGCATTCTCGATATTAAGTGAAATCTCATAAGAGTTTTCATAAAAATAGATACAGGTAACTTAATAATTTTTTCTTTTTTTAAATTTGACTGTGAGAAAATTTCTGAGCCTTGGGAAAAATATTTTTTCTCTTGATCAATTAATATTATTTTCCCTTTGAATTTACGTAAAATTCCCATTTCTACTTACCTTTTCGCAATTTATTAAAAACCCCATTAAATTCAGGTTTAATATCATTTAGAGAAATAAAATCTTTACGGGTTACCTTTAATAAAGAAATTAAAAGAGTTAGAAATTCCCAAAATGATTTGCTAATTTTAAAGCAAGCCGGTAAGTCTCGCCAAATGTTACACCAAGAGTTAAATCCAAGGTCAACTGATATATTGGAAATATTATTAGTTAAAATTTTTTCAGGTATATCCGGATAACTCGAAATTAAGAAATTTGACCACCCCCATAAACGAGGATTTAGATCAATTGGATAAATTCCTGCTTCATTTTGGATAAATTCTAGTTCAATAAAACCATGTAAACATACATTATTAGAAATCTTTGAAATTACTTCTGTAATAGTTTTCTTTGCTTCACATTCCTCTAATCGAGCAGCACACGAAGTAATACCTTGAGGATACTGTCTAACTTGATTTACAATTAATCCAGCAATTTCAATGCCATTATTCCATACTCCACCATAACTAATGCTCTTATTTTTTTTAAAAAGAGGTTGAATAACAAAATTATCCCAATTATCTCTAGGAATAATAGTCCGTAACTTTTGCAATTCATAGTGAGAATATATTGTTTTTGTTTTGAAAGGAGGAATATAGTTTTCCGATGCTTTAGAACATTTAATAATATATTTTTTACTACTTGAGAAATCTAAATCATTACTAAGTGTACTAAAATCAGAGATTGAAATGTCTAAAGATTTCAACCAAGAATACATATTAATTTTATTGGAGAAAATATTTAAATTTTCATTAGATTGAGCAAAAACTTCAAACCCATTTTCTCTAAAATGATGAATATATTGTATAAATAACTCTGAACATGGAATAATGATCCACTCATTACAATCACTATGATGATCATTAATCCATTTCTTTAAAATAGGCAAGCAATCACTAACTGATTGATATGTGATTTTCTTACCATATTTAGATAGTACAATCATGTCATTTTCATGAGCAATGACATGTATATTATCTACTATTTTCTCCATTCGTCTAAGCAATTGGACTGCAGGTAAGACACCACCTAAAATAAGTAAAGATTTACTCATAATTTATAACCACTCACCCCGAATTGCCTTTAAGTACATGTCTGCCATATACTCTATCGTATAATTATGCATTTTCTCATATAAATAATCACCTTTTTTACTCAATATTTTCTCATTTTCAAAGATTTTATTAATATATGAGTCCACTTCAGTTGTGTTAGAAAAATCTATGAAATCTTGTTTTGCATCTAAAGCTAATTGAATTTCTGGACCATGATGTGAATCTCTATCAATCACAATACTTCGCCCCATTCTTGCTGCATTCATGATTATTAGACCAGCACCCCCTGGATTAAACACTACATGACTCCAAGCAAAATGTTGTTCTAGCTCCGTATCATAAGCACTATCAAAGATTTCAAAATTTTCTGGTAGCTCTTTTTGGCTAAATTTTTCTCTAATTCCTGGACCAATTAAACGAACATTAACCATTTTATTACGACAGGCTAATTCGTATAGTCTTTCAACTTTTTTTCTATCTTGATATCTCCCAATCCATATGATATTTAATCTTTTACATAATTGAGGTATATCTACTTTCTTTATTTCATTTTTTGAAAATGAGGTATTATTAAATATAATTATTGGTTTCTTAGTTTCCTTTGCTAATTTATCTTTAACCATTTGGGAGTACACTAATACTCCTTCAGAAGCTTCAATAAATTTCTTACGAAGTATCTTTGTTAATAACCCATTATTACGCCCGTATATTAAACCTTCACAAATAACCCGCTTATTATTACGAAGTAAGTTCAACATGCGATAAGGATTCCATAGCGTATAACCTACAATAATGACATCGAAATCTTGATTACCTAAAGTAAATTCATTTGGATTTAAATTAATACCCAAAATTTTTTTACGCTTAAGTTGAACATAATTATATCCAACCCTTTGTTTAGGATCTGTTAAGTTAGCTTCCTTACCTGCATAAGAAGTTACCGTCAAATCGACATGTTTTCCTAATTCTCGTAGAAACTTATCTCGATAATTAGGAGCATAATTTATAAGATATAAAACTTTAAATTTCTTCATAAAGGTTACAATATTGCTTAGAGAATTGAGAAGAGTTAAATTTTCTTTCAGATAAAAGACGACTATTCACCTTAAATTCTCTCAATTTTTCAGGTGAAGATATTAATTTTTTAATTAATTCACTTAATAATTTTGTATCACCTGGTGTAAATAGATAGCCATTTTCATTAATAAGCTCAGGAATACCACCTGTATCTGATGCGATAACGGCACATGATGAAGCTAATGCCTCCATACCAGCATTTGGCAATCCTTCCAACCAACTAGGTATAACTACAATATCAGCTGTTTGAAATAATTCTTTTACTTGTAAACGAGTTAAATTACCTAACACCTTAATATTGAATTTTTTGCAATCTTTGTTAATAATTTCATTTACCAACTTTTCACTAACTTCTGGTCCTGCAAAGTTTAACTCAATATTATTGAATTCTTTTAAATTTAACCAAGCTTTTAATAAAGTAATACCACCTTTGTAATCCCTTCCAGTAAAATGCTCTGATCTCTGAGCAAGCCCACCTATATAGGCAAGGATAATTTTATTATCAACTTTAGAATGATCATTTTTTAAATCAAAGAAATTTAAGTCCACTCCCCTATAAATTGTTTTTATTGTTTTTCTTGGATATAGCTTTATAACTTGTTTCTCTAAGGCATAACTATTTGTTGTGAAAATATCTACATGATTTTTCATAACAGAATAAAAAAAACTATCTTTTTGTGACACAAGTGTAACATTTACGTCTGTACCAATACATTGTGCAATATGTGGCTTATTTAATTTTTTAGAAAGAAATGCACCTACTACTCCAGAAAAACTAGCACCTACAGAATGAATAATATCTTGTTTATTTAATAAATTAGATAAAAATATTCTTAAAAAGAATGCATATATAAAAAGCTGAAATCCAGTTAAAAAATTATTTCTTACTGGACGAAATGGAAATGAAAAACATATAAAATTTAGACCATTAATACTTTTATACTCAATAAATTTTCGTTTCGGATGCCAAGCTCTTAAATGTATAATTGTTAAATCACAAACTTTAGAAAGCTGTTTAGCTGCATTAAAATTAAATACCCCTGATGACAATTTTTGATCTACAGGAAAAGTATTAGCTAAAAATAATATTTTTTTCATTTAGATACTCATCTATCCACATTTCGGATAAATTTCAAAAAAAACATAAATATGATAGGGCTTAATATATAATAAATATAAATATTAGGATCTCCGTTTACAATAAAAAACCCATAAAAATACGAAAAAAATACCAATGGAACATAATAAATTTTTGAAGAATTTATCATTTTATTAAAGTAGTTATTAAGTACGGTTCCTAAAGCACCATATAGAAAACTAGCTAAAAAAATTCCTAAAATACCAAGTGAGTAATAAAATGATGCAATTAAGCCTGGAGGAATTCCCCCTACTCCTGAAACACCAGTTAATAAACTAGTATTTAATATATGGATTGGTTCAGGTCTTTCCAAAAATATTGATACCAATCTACTAGGAAAGATTCGTAAAACAGACCAATAAAAATCTCTAAAATAAGTATATTCATAGTTTTTATTTTCGTACCTTATAGAAGCATCTAAACTTTTATAAGGATGAGAAAATTCTGTAAAGAAAAGACTATTACCCTCTTTTCCAGCATCATTTCTTATATTATCCATATATTTAAAACTTTCATAAAAACTTTCACCTTTTGAAATAAAGTTTGCAGTAGCATAAAAGGTTTGTTTACCATAAATAATAAAAAGAAAAGCTAAAACACTTAATATTGATAGAGGAATGATTTTTAATTTATTTTTAACTAGGATATAAACCAAAAAAAGTAATAGAAAAAATCTAACCATTCCTCCTCGTGATGCGCCACCAATAATTTGAAAAACTGTTAAAACTGTTGTCAATAAAAAAAATATTTTTATATATTTATAATTATGTTCTTTATCTTTATTAATTAAAAAGTAAAAGAATATTGCTGCTATAAATGGTAAAACATTAGTGAGTCTTGATAAAAAAGCAAATCCACCAACCTCTTGTTCTTCTACAGAATATCTAGATAAAGCCCCAGATAGATATTTAGAAATACCACCATCACCAATAACTACCAAAATCATCATTAACAATAAAATGAAAAATGAAAAATAAGCCATTTTTAACCACTTATAGTCAATTTGACCTATTTGAGAATGACTTTTAAAATTATATTTTTTTCTTCTAAATAACCCCCATCCTAATATAAAAAATTGATATGCTAAAAAAATATAAATAGCAACATTATCCAAATAAAAGGAATTTGGCATTATTTCGATATATCTTGATGCATTTAGATAATATAAAGGTACAATACAATAGCCTATTAGAAAAAAAATATTAGCGCTGGTTAAAAAATCAAAAATAATAATCTTATTTTTTCTACGTACAAGTTCAATAATTGAAATTTCAATTGCTAGAGCTAAATGTAATAGAATTATTAAAGTAAACAAAATATTACCCTAAAATATATTTTATACGTAGATTACATAAATGATTTTTACAGAAATCGCCCGCTTCAAACACAAAATTCCCGTTCGGTTTCCTTATCATTCTACCAGGAATACCATTTACCTTGAGTTGCTCTTTAGCGATACTGTTTCCAAATACTGTTTGGAGTTCATTAATATATAAATTACCCTCCCTATCTTCAAATATATCAACATCCATTGATGTAAAATTACCTTTTTCGGTAACTTCATGCAATATTTCAAATGCTTCCTTTGGAGGCATATCCCAGTTTGCTTTACCAGAACCACTATGAAATTGACCAACCATATCTTTACCATGTCCAAAATAAGAATCACCTATTCTGACCATTCGCCATTCTTTGGTATTTTTTAAAAATTCTTGTATATAAAGACTACCTCTTTGTAAAGGTATACGCTTTTCACCTTTAATTTTATAACCTTTATTTAAAAAAGACTTAGCCTTTTTAATTGCTTCATCTCTATTATGAATAATGTAAACACCAGAAGCAGAAGCACCTAAATTGCTTTTAAAAACTAATGGAAATTCAGCACCATTTAAAAAATCCAATGCCTCTTCTAAGCGATAAAATACCCATGTTTTTGGCGTTTTAAATCCATGTGATTTGAGCCAATAATTTTGTACACGCTTATTTTCATATAGCCAAATTTCTTTAAGTGAAGGATAAATATTTTTTTTCAACTCACCAGTTATAATCCTCAATCTTTCATCTTGCATTTGCTTAGTAACCTCATCTGAAATATCTGGCCATACTAAGAATGTTTCACAGCCTGAGTTTTCTATCTGATCCAACCAATCACTTCTATCTAGATATATAATCTGATATGAAATTTTTTCATCTCTACAAGCTGCAATCCAAAATTTATGGTAATGCATTTTACTATAAATAATACCTACTATATTTTGGCTATTCTCATATATTAACCTATCTGGATCATCTCTATAAGGATTAGCCATTTTATTTGAATACTCACGATAATTTGATAAATTTATGAATTTTAATAAAAAACGTCTTAATGTTATTGGAAGACAGCTTTTTATCTTATAAATTAATTGATTCATAAATACTTCCTTAAAAAATGCGATAATACAATGATATTTCTCTTCTGTGTACTTTCAACTAAAGCAATATCAAGATTAATTCGGTTATCAATTTCTATAATTTTGGTTATTGAATTTTTAAAAGCATCTATCTCATTTAATTTTCTATATTCTTTAACCGCTATATCCGAATTAGATTTTTTAATTAAATTAGCATTCACAATTTTGTTTCTCTTTTTGGAGCTTGTAATAGTTTTCAAGAATGACCAAAAATAATACTTAAAGCCAAGATTTCTAAAATTACCACCATAAGAAGTATTTACTTCTGCTAGTTTTGGAGAGATTTTCTCAATAAGCTTAGCTTGATAGCTTCCACCTATGCCCATATAAGGAACAGCCTTTAAAGCCTCAATAATATTGCTATATTCGACAAAGGGCAAAAGAAAGGGTGAAATTTTATTATAAGCAGAAACTAAATTTCCATTACATAACGGCATTTTTATTAAACCATAATATGCATGTGTAAAAACCATATCATAATATTCCTTATCCCACCCAAGCCTTTTTCTTATTATCTCTTTAATTCGATAAGATATTTCTTCAATCTTTTCATGTGGAACAATTAGGCTTGCTCCCTCTAAAAAGAGATACCTTTCAGCCCATTCATCCCAACTCATCTTTTTTGAGCCAGTAAAATAAGAATCTCTATATATTTCTCCACCAAGACCATTTAAGCTATAGAAAGCATTTCCCATACTTTGCTTTTTGTAGTTCTGAGTATAAGTCTGACTATATGCTCCAAGATGCCTTGCTGTACGACCATCAAAAAAATCTATATTTTCATCTAACATTTGAAGAAATTGATCATCTTCTAATTTATTAGGGCTAGTAGTAATAACTTTATCGACGCTAGTTCCATATACTTTTGCCAACATTTCTGCGTAATTACTTTGCCTTTCATGTACACCCTCTGTAGCATGTGTATGTAAGTGTAATTTCGAATTAATATTTTTTTCAGCTAAAGCCAAAAGTAAACGACAATCGAAACCACCTGAAAGTCCGAGATCACCTATTTGTTCAATAAATGTTTTATCTAGCAATGAAAAATAGTTATCTAATTGATGCTGTTGATATTTTAAGCTTTTCTCTTCACCATTTGAATGAAATTGTATTTGATCTATTTTAGGCAGTCTATGATCAGATAAATATTCAATATCAAATGTATCAATTTTATGCACATTATCTGGGCTTACACGTATTATTTTTTCAAATAATGTATCCTCACCCAAATGGAATCCTAAAGAAAGTTTTTCATAAAATCCATAGTTATTTAACTTTAATCTACCTTTATTTAATTTAACTAACTCTAAGAATGATGTAGAAAGCTTTTTAATATTATAATCATAAAATAAATGATGTTGATGTGTCCGATCACAAATAATCTTAATTTTTTTACCTTTAATAAAAATTAATAAATAATTTCCTTTAAGTGCTTCATAGGTTAATTTATTTGAAAAAAAATCGTTTATAATAGTTTCAAAAATTAAATCAAATTTAACACCTTTATATATAGGCGTCCCAATACAATAAATTTCATTTATTGTATCAATATTTTGATTAGTAAATTCAGTTAAACATAAACTATCTTCATCATAAAAAAAACGTTTAGCATTATTAAATAAAATAAAATTATTCATTTCAACCCTTTAGCAATATTTCTTTTATAACTTCGGCATGCTCATCATTTCTAAGATTACTTAGCACTATATTTCTTTTGCTTTTTGAAAAAAATATTTTAAAATTAATTAAATTTAAAATTCGTCTTATTACTCTATTTTTAGGCAAAAAGAATTGATTAAAATAATATTTTTCTACTTTATTTAAGTAAAGCTCCCAAGCTTTACTAAATTCATCATCATTACATAGAGATTGATTCAATTTATCCATAGAGGAGTGAAACTCATCTAACTCTATTTGGGTTAATGTACAGATATTTAAACTTTCATCAAATTGTTTATGTGGAATAATATTTATTGATCGTCCATCCTTTTTAAAATCAAAAAGAATAGAATATCCTTTATTCCACACTGTATTCTTACGACCTAATTCAAATACAAAACTTCCTTGACCATATGAGATAAATCCTTCTTTATAATTTTCATACGCACCCATAATATGAGAATGTTGACATAAAACAGCCGATACACCATTATCAATTAAAAATCGGCAAAGCCTCTTTTGCTCAGGTGACGGTAAAGGATATAGTGCAAGACCAGTATGTAAAATAACAATAATATGGTCTGTTATTTTCTTTGCAATTTCTACTTGTTGGAGCATGGTTATCAAGTCAATACTACAAGCACCCACCCCATTATTGACTTCCATTCCTGAAAATTCTTTATTAGAAAATGAAAGTACAACGACTTTAATATCATTTTTTTCCAATATTGATTTTTTTTGACCATGGCAACCAAAGAAATCTATTTTAGATTCTTTTAAATATTTAATGGTGTCCTCTATACCTTGTTCACCATAATCCATAATATGATTATTTGCTAATGAGAAATGTGTTATCCTCATTTTTTTGATCCCCTCCATCACTCTTGGATCAAATTTAATGCATCTACCAACTTTATCATTTTTAGAATTACTATTAGTAATAGGTCCTTCTAGGTTAAGTATACGAAAATCAGTAGTATTCCAAATTTTTTTATACTCTTCCGAGAAGATATTCTCCCCATCACCTAGTATTTTTTCAGCACGGTTTTCAGGACAAAAATCGCCGCCAATTAAAATCTTCATGCACGAACACTCTTTTTTAAACTTTTTAACAACTCGTATATTTCATGTATTCCATTTACCTTGAAAACAAATGAAAAAATTGTGTATATAATAATATATAGAATCGTAGATAACACCAATAATAAAAAATCTGTTAGCCTTGTATTATCTCCCATATATATAAGAAAATAATAAACAATAATCATAGTTAAGACACCGATCAACACTATTGGATATAGGTTTTTCATCTGCTCAAAAATTGAATAATCAATTAATCTACCACTATATATACAATTAACTAAAGCATGAATAATCATACCCAACCCAGCGGCAATTACCACTCCATACATTCCGAATGGTAATAAGGCAACTAAAACGATAATTGATAATGTTTTCTTTATTACTTCAAGTTTTAAATGCAACCCACTTAAACCTTTTGCAGCAATAATATTTAAGTTATACATACTGAGCGGATAAAAAATAGCAGCTATACAGAGTATCTGAAAATAAGGTACTGCTGGTGTCCATTTTTCGGTAAGTAGAATCCTAAATAAAGGCTCTGCTATTACTATAGATAACAACATCAATGGCGTTGTAGTAAAAAAGACTAAAAATGTTATTTTTTTAAATATACGTTTTAGTCTTGGATTATCATCTTGCACTTGAGAAAACAAAGGATAGGTAACTTTCTGCAAAGCTGATGTCACATTCGTTACAGGGAACATTCTTAATGTATTTGCTTGCTTATATAAGCCTAACTGGGTACTAGAAAACATCTTACCAATAATTAAAGAGTAACTTTCCGTATATAAATTAGCTAGTAAGGATGATAATGTTAGCTTATAACCAAAATTAAAGTGTACTTTAAACCGTGACCAATCAAATATAAAACGAGGGCGCCAATCTGTTTTAATCCATAAAGATATCGCTAATATAGTAGCCATTACAATATTCAAGCCAACTAAGCTCCAAACACCATAACCATAGTAGGCCATTAGCACACCACAAATACCTCCAAGGAATGTGGCAGGTAACTGTAAAAGCATTTGCAACTTAAAATTCATTTGCTTAGTTAGTCTAGCTAGTTGTACTATGGCAAACGCCTGAATAATAAAGGTAATTGCGTAAACCCGAACTAAATCGATTAAAACAGGCATTTCAAAAAAATGAGCAAAATAAGGAGCAATTAAAAAAGCTAAGCCATAAATAATAACACTTACACCTAAATTAGTGAAAAAAACAGTGGAGTAGTCTCTTTCATCAGGTTCGTGAGTACGAATCAATGAGGATGCCATGCCACTGTCAATCAGCGTTTGACCTAAGGTTATGATTATTTGAATCATAGCGATAAGACCAAAGTCTTCAGGCATAAGAAGTCTTGCTAAAATTATTTGTACAAATAAATTAATAAACTGTACGCTGAACCTTTGAAGAATAGTCCAAAATACACCACTTACTGTTTTTGCTTTAAGGCTCATAATGCTATTAAACCGTTAGTCATTCTACTATAGCTCGAATAACTTTTTGACATACCACTGCATTGCCAGCTGAATGCCCTCTGCAATCTCATATTGCGGTACATAGCCCAGATGTTGCTGAATCTTGGCAATACTAGCTTGGGAATGACGCACATCTCCAGTACGGAAATCACGATATATAGGTTCTTTCGTATAGATAACGCCATTTTTATTTAACGCACCTTTAATGGCATTAAACAAATCATTCAGCGTGGTACGATCACCTACTGCCACATTATAAACCTGATTTTTAGCTTCATCATTTTGCGTAGTAGCTGCCAAAATATTGGCCTGAACCGTGTTCTCAATAAAACAGAAATCGCGACTGGTTTCACCATCACCATTAATGAACACATCATCACCGGCAATCATGGCTGCTGTCCATTTTGGAATGACTGCAGCATAGGCCCCATTCGGGTCTTGGCGCTTGCCGAAGACATTGAAGTAACGCAAACCAATGGTTTTAAAGCCATAGGTTCGGGCAAAGACTTCAGCATACAGCTCATTTACATATTTGGTGACGGCATAAGGTGAAAGTGGCTTGCCGATATTGTCTTCAACTTTAGGCAGTGCCGGATGGTCACCATAAGTTGAACTACTGGCGGCATAAGTAAAGCTTTTTACTTCAGCGTCACGCGCAGCCGTCAACATATGTAAAAAACCGGTAACATTGGCTGCATTAGTGGTGATCGGGTCAGCAATTGAACGGGGTACAGAACCTAACGCGGCTTCGTGTAAAACATAGTCTACCCCTGCACATGCTGTCTGGCAGTCTTCAAAATTACGGATATCCCCTTCATAAAGCTTGAAGTTTGCCCACTGTTCAGGCTTGACCAGACTCTGCACTTCATCTAAGTTATGTTGATGACCGGTGGCAAAGTTATCCAGACCGACAACTGTTTGATCGAGTTTCAACAGTGTTTCTAACAGATTGGAGCCAATAAAACCGGCAACCCCCGTCACTAGCCAGATTTTAGGGCTCTGCTTTAATTGCTCGCATACTATCTGATATTGGCTCATCTTTATAATATCCTTATCAATTATAAACGAAGATCAGATTCAGACTGTGCAAGTACATATTTCAAATCATATAAAACATGTTCTGCTTTGCCCAAGGCACGAATTTTCTCTACGCCCATCTCTTTAAACTGATGATGTGCCACCGCCAGAATAATGGCGTCATAGCTGTTTTCTGTTAATGTCGAAACAGGATCAATCCCATATTCATGCT